>DATEGN010000360.1:0-3493 GCA_035280125.1 Gemmatimonadaceae bacterium
CACTTTTTCGGTGCCTTAAATCCGTGATTTGCGGGAGCGCGTGCATTCGCTCTCCGATATCGGGGAGTTCTCGACGATCCAGTTCTCGATGGTCGGCCTGGGCGAGCCGCGACAAGTCCGTGCTGGTGTTGTCAGCGGAAACTATTTTGAAGTAATGGGGCTGCGCCCCGTCCTCGGCCGGCTCATTACTCCAAGCGACGATGGTGCGGCCGCTCAAGGCGTTGCTGTCCTGACCTATTCTTTCTGGTCGTCGGCTTTCAATCGCGACACAAGCGTTATTGGCAAGACCGTGCGCTTCGACACTCCGTTCGGCAGCCGGTCCGCCGTTATCGTTGGCGTTCTCGAGCCTTCTGTTCCTTACCCAGCTGAGACCGAAGTGATCGGCAACATGGTCACCAGCGCTCATCACCTTTCCGCAACGATGGTAGAGGGCCGTGAGCACCGGATGACCGAAGTATTCGCCCGTCTGACCCCGCGGTCCTCGCTCGAGTCGGCTCGATCCGAGCTTGATGGCGCGTATCAGTCGATTCGCCAGGATCACTCCGAGGCTTACCCCACGCAAGGCGCATTCAGTATCCGCATGGTCTCTTTGCGAGATCAGTTGACGACGAACGCTCGCACCGTACTGATCGTGCTGTTTGCCGCGTCTCTGCTCATTTTTGTCATCGCATGTTCGAATGTTGCCAACCTGATCTTGGCGCGCACCGTGCGTCGCGAATCGGAACTCGCGGTCAGAGCCGCCTTGGGTGCGCATCCCATGGCGCTGCGTCGCCTTTTGCTTGCGGAAAGCATCGTGCTTTGCGGATTGGGCGCTCTCGTCGGCGCTCTGCTCGCCTGGCCGCTTGCGAGTGTGTTGTCGCGCTACGCGGTTCGCTTCTCGGTGCGCGCTCTCGAGGTCAGAGTTGATCCCGTCATGCTCTCGGTAGGCGCGCTTCTCGCGCTAATAGCCGCGGTTCTGCTCGCCTTCGTCCCTAGTCTGCCTTCCGACACGCGAAATGGCGGCTTGAAGCTGGCCAGCGGCAGCGCCAGAGTTGCTGCAGGCACACGAAAGCTGAATATCTTCGCCGTCGTCCAGATCGGCGCCTCCTTTGTTCTGCTGGCAGGAGCAGTAATGCTGGTCCGCACATTCCTCTCTCTGCAGGCATCTACGCCTGGCTTTGAAACCTCTCGGATTCTTGCCGTTAATGTGCCGGTTACGACGTATGGCCGCACTCCCGAAGATGTCCTGAATTTTTACCGCCAATTGCAGACGCGCCTCACTAGTCTTCCGGAGGTCCAGCAAGTCGCAATCGGCAGCAGCATCCCCTGGCGCAAGGACGAGGTTCTGGATCGAGCAGGCTTTGGATACAGGCTCGAGGGAGGCGTGAGCGGCGCAGCCAATGAAGATCCTCACGGCCGCATGCATTCCATCTCTCCCGGTTATTTCGCCGCTCTTGGAGTACCGATCGAGTCGGGCAGGGACTTTACTGCAGACGATCGAAACAGCTCAGAACGTGTCGTCATCGTCAGCGAAAGTGTGGCTGCCCAGTTGGGTGTCGGACGGGACGTCCTCAATCGCAAACTTTATTGGACCGATCCGGTAATGAAGTTTATTGGCGTCAGTCCTGAGCCGCGCCGCATCGTCGGCGTCGTTCCGGATATTGACGACGAGCATGTCACGCCGGGACCACTCCCCACTGTGTACCAGCCGTTCGAGCAACAACCCTTCGGAGGACGCCTTTTTATCCACGTCCGCAATGACCCGTATGCGGTGTTTCCCGCCGTAAGCCGAGCAATTCGCGATTTGGCGCACGATCAGGTAGTGGAGCGCGGAGTAACGCTCTCTGACATCCGTGCGGAAGTGATCTCGCCCGACCGATTGAATGCCGCCGTGTTCGGCTTGTTCGCCGTTGTTGCTCTGGCGATTGCCGTTGTTGGCGTGGCTGGCGTGCTCGCATTCTCGGTAAGCGGCCGAACGCGCGAGTTCGGCATCAGGATGGCGCTCGGTTCAGCTCCCTCTGGAATCTTGGCGGGAGTAATCGGTCATGGTGCTGCAATGGCTGCAGCGGGCATCGCGACCGGCATCGTGGGCGGCTACTTCATCGCGCGAGTCGCGGCGCGCTTTATCGGACAAATGCAGATGCCGGGGGTCACAGTGCTTCTCGCTGCTGGCGTCGTGCTTGTCGCAGCGGGCGTGGCTGCTGCTTTCGTTCCAGCTGCCCGGGCGGCCGCAACAAACATCATGGAGTCCCTAAGGGCTGAATAAATATGGACATTCCTAAATCACGAGACGAAATCGCAGGACGGCGTCGGCGCAGGTTTGTGATCGCATCGTGCGGTGTCCTGGTTTTGTGCATCGCAACATTTTTTGTTTCTCGCGTCGGCCGTGCTGCGCCGACCGTTGACCGCACTGGCCTTTGGATTGACACGGTAAAAGTGGGCGACTTGCCACGTGAACTGCGCGGCGTTGGCGAACTGGCTCCGCAGGACGATGCCTCGCGCTGGGTTTCGGCGGAACTGGACGGCCGCGTCGATCGAAAGCTGCTCGAGCGCGGCGCGATCGTCAGCGCCGATACCATAATTCTTCAACTGAGTAATCGCGATGTCGAACAGGCCGCGGTGGAAGCGCGGCTCGAGCTCGAGGCGGCCGAAGCCGCTTATTCGAGTCTCGAAGCGACGCTGCGTACCGATCTGTTGGCACTGCGTTCTCAATCGGCCGCAATTGACGCCGAGGAGAGTGAAGCCGCCCTCCAAGCCGAAGTCGATTCGAAACTGGCAAAGGACGGCCTTCTCGCCGAGTTGACCTCGCGCCAGTCGGAGGTTCGCAAAGCATCACTCGCTGGTCGCGCAAAGCTCGAGCAGGATCGCGTCCGTAACACGGAAGCCTCCGTCGCGACTCGGCTCGCCACTCAACACGCCGAAGTGGAGCGCAGACGCACTCTGGCCCAGCTTAAGCGGCATGATCTCGAGTCCATGACCGTTCGCGCCGGAATGACCGGTGTGCTCCAGGACATCGTGGTCGAAGTCGGTCAGCGTGTTTCGCGCAACGCAAACTTGGCGCGCGTGGTTGACCCGTCACGCCTGAAAGCCGTGATTCGCATCCCGGAAGCACAGACACACGATCTCCACATCAACCTTCCCGCCTCTATCGACACTCACAGCGGTGTCATTCGAGGACGAGTTTCCCGCATTGCTCCGTCCGCACAGAATGGCACCGTCACCATAGACGTCGAGTTGAGCAGCGCTCTTCCGCCAGGCGCTCGCCCGGACATGACCGTGGATGGCACGGTGGAACTCGAACGCCTCAGCAATGTCCGCCACATGGGCCGACCCTCTTCGGGGCAGACCGAAGGCGCTGTCACTGTATTCAAACTCAGTTCGGATGGAGCTGAAGCCAAACGCGTTTCCGTCAGGCTTGGCCGCGCTTCGGCTAACGAAGTGGAAATACTTGAAGGTGATCTGCGCCCCGGGGATCGCGTCGTGTTGTCCGACGCGTCGCAGTGGACCGGCGACA
>DATEGN010000361.1:0-12773 GCA_035280125.1 Gemmatimonadaceae bacterium
CCTGCAGTGCGGCTGCGCCACCGACGATCTCCGCAATTTCCTGCGTGATGTTCGCCTGGCGCGCTCGGTTGTAGGTGCGACGAAGAATGTTGAGCATGTCGCTCGCGTTATCGGTCGCGTTTTTCATCGCCGTCCGTTGCGCGCTGTAGAACGCGGCCGTGTGCTCGACGAGCGCTCGATACACCATGTTGCGCACGTATGACGGCAGTAGCGAAGACAGAATCTCCTCAGCCGATGGAAACAACAGATAGTCATGCTGTTTTCCCTTTTCGCCGTCGGGCGGCGCGACGGGGAGAATCTTCTCAGTTGTTGGCGGCGTCGAGATGGCCGACTTGAAATGCGCGTGGACGATGTAGACGGCGTCCAACTGCCCATTTGCAAACGCGTTCATCAATCCGTCGACGAGTTCCGCCGCATTCTGAACAGTCGGTCGGTCGCCAATGTCCGTGCGGTTGGACGCGATGGCACGACCGATGTAGCGGTAATAGCCAAACCCTTTGCGACCGATCGCGTGCAGCTCGACCTCGACGCCATCCTTCTCGAGCTGCGAGAGGAGGTTACGGCTCTCGCGAATGAGATTCGCGTTGAAGGCGCCCGCGAGGCCTCGGTTGGCGGTCACCAACAACACCGCGGCGCGCCGAACCTGTGTCGGCTGCCGCAAGAGGGGAAAGCGTTCCGCGAGCTCGGGCGAGTAGAGCCGCGACATCACTTCGCCTAACGCTTGAGCGTACGGACGCGCCGCCACGACGCGGTCCATCGCGCGTTTCATCTTCGACGTCGCCACCATCTCCATCGTACGCGTGATCTTGCGCGTGTTCTCGACGGACTTGATGCGACCTTTGAGCTCGCGTCCCTTTGCCATTACCGAATACCGAGTGGGCTCGTGCTTCGCCGAGCTACTAACGAACCGCGGCTTCGATCGTCGGCCGCTCTTCGCGCGTGCCGAGGGTTTTCTTGTACGCGTCGATGCCGCGCCGGAGGTCGGCCTCGATCTCCTTCGTCATATCCTTTGTCTGCCGCAGCCCATCTCCCACCTGCGGGAAGCTGGCGGCCATATAGTCGAGGAACCCTCGCTCGAACGTGCGAACATTCTGCGTCGGCACGTCATCGAGGAATCCGTTGGTCACCGCATAGATGATCATCACCTGCTGCTCGACCGCCATGGGCTGATACTGGCCTTGCTTCAGGACTTCGACTGTGCGAGCACCGCGATCGAGCTGGCGCTTCGTGGCTGCGTCGAGATCCGATGCAAAAGCTGCGAAGGCCTCGAGCTCTCGGTACTGCGCGAGGTCGAGACGCAAGCGACCAGCAACTTTGCGCATCGCCTTCACCTGCGCCGAGCCGCCGACGCGCGAGACCGAGATGCCGACGTTGATCGCGGGCCGAACGCCGGCGAAGAACAGGTCGGCCTCGAGGAAGATCTGCCCGTCGGTAATTGAAATGACGTTCGTTGGGATGTAGGCAGAGACGTCGCCCGCCTGCGTCTCGATGATCGGTAGCGCCGTCAAAGAGCCGCCGGGCTTGAGAATGTTCTTACCATCGACGACACCGGCATCCTCGCGGAGCTTCGCCGCGCGCTCGAGAAGGCGCGAGTGGAGATAGAACACGTCGCCCGGGTATGCTTCACGGCCGGGCGGTCGCCGCAGGACGAGCGACAGCTGACGGTATGCCGCCGCTTGCTTCGAGAGATCGTCGTAGACGCAAAGCGTCGGTCGACCTTCGTTATACATGAAGTACTCGGCCATTGCGCAGCCGCAGTACGGCGCGATGTACTGCATCGGCGCCGGATCAGAGGCCGACGCGACGACGACGATCGTGTACTCCATGGCGCCGACGTTGCGCAGTCGCTCGACGACCGACGCGACCGTCGATGCCTTCTGGCCGATCGCGACGTACACGCAGATAACGCCCTGGCCCTTTTGATTGATGATCGTATCGATCGCGACCGCCGTCTTGCCCGTTCCGCGATCGCCGATGATGAGCTCACGCTGGCCGCGGCCAATCGGAATCATCGAATCGATCGCCTTGAGTCCGGTCTGGAGCGGCTCCTTTACCGGCTGCCTAACGATAATGCCGGGGGCTTGCGATTCCACCTTGCGCGTGATCGCGGTGTCGATGTCACCCTGGCCATCGATCGGTCGGCCCAACCCGTCCACGACGCGGCCGACGAGCGCCGGCCCAACAGGCACCTCGAGCACGCGCGCCGTGCGTCGCACCTCGTCGCCCTCCTTGAGCTGGAGATAATCGCCAAGGATGACGGCGCCGATGTTGTCTTCCTCGAGGTTTAGCGCGAGTGCGGTAACCGTGTTACCGGTCTCGGAGGACCGGATCTCGAGCATCTCACCGGCCATCGCTTTTTGGAGGCCGTAGATACGCGCGATGCCGTCCTTCACCTCGAGCACTGTCCCGACTTCCTCCACATCGAGCTCATGAAGGTCGGCTGCTTCGATCTCGCGGAGCAGAATGTCCTTGATTTCACCCGGGCGGAGCGTCGTGTCGGTGGCCATACGAATTGGTCCGGAATCGTGCAGCTGTGAAGGGCCAAGAAGCGCTTGTGAAAAATATCACAAGCCCGGTTTCCCGCAAGACGCGCCGAACGTCAGCGCGTCACGTGCGGGCGATCTCGCAGAGCGGTTTGGAAACGAATCGCGTTGGATCGATACTGCTGCTGAGGCCTCGTGCTGCCATCTTCGCCTCATGGCTGGCGTGCGTGATCTGAAAGTCTGGCAAGAGGCCGTTGCCCTCGGGGGCGAGGTACTCCGCATCATCCGGCATTGCGCTCGCCGCGAAACCAAAAGCGCCACGGACGCCGTCATCCTCACGGCCCTCGCCATAGCGAGTCATCTTGCCGAGGGTTACGGACGCTACACCGCGCCCGAGCAGCGACAGCTGTACCGGGCTGCAAAACGAGACCTTCTTCGGCTCGAGACCCAGCTTGCTATTCTGCGTCACGCCGATCTCCTATCTATCGCTGCCCATGAAGAGCTACTAAAGCGAACGCACCACGTCGGTCGCCTGCTTGCCGGCTACATCGTCTATCTGGAACGTCAGCGAACCTCCGAAGATGAAGCTCCCGCCGTCCAGACCCCAGCGAAATCAGCGCCAACAACCTCACCGTCGTAACGCGCCGTCGGCTACTCGCCTCGGCTTCGCCCATGCCCGCGCGAGAAGCGCTCGACGAGATCCACCGCGCGCAATCGCGTCAGCGACGACGACTTGGTGCCCACAATACGCTGTGAAGTGGTCGAGAGATGCGACGGCGAGGCGAAGCCTAACACCTTCGCGACGTCACGAACATCGTATCCAGGATTCTTGGCCAATTCGGCCGCCGCGAGCAGCCTCACGAGGTCAATGATACGCTTGAGGTTGGGTCCGCCATCTGCCGCGAACGTTAGGCTGAGATGTTCGCGAGTGACGTGGAGAGCCTCAGCTAAGGATTCAGTGCGCACGCCACGGCCGGCGCGAGCGACAACGCATCGCCAGGTCGTCTGCTGGAGGGGCGTCGAGAGCGCGAGAGCCGTGGGCGGATCATGCAGCGCACGCGCAAAGCGCGAGGTGAAGGAAGAGCGGCTGACCATATCGCGAGCGACAAAATCATCGACGCCTTCCACAAGCACGTCCGAGAAATCGTACGCGGCACACTGCGCCAACGTGGGGCCGTCGGATGCCCGCAAAGGGAGCAGCCCAAAGAACGGCACACTGGGAAATTCGCGGGCGAGCGCCGCGGCGCGCCAAGTTTCGTCCGCGACCGTCGCTGCCGCGCCAACATCGACGATTGCGGCATCGACGAGTGTTTCTCTGAACGTTTGCGCGAATGCGGCTGAGGTCCTCGCTATGACGAGCCGATTCCGACGACGCGGGAACACCGAGCGCGCCATCGTGCGAGCTCGATCTCGCGGGGCGAAGACGACGATCGAGGACGTGCTCACGGCCGCTGCCGTACGATGGCGCGTACTCACGAGCATCAATCGTTATACGGAAGAGGACGAAGTCGTGACGCTTGGAACCAGAGTGCGCGCCTTTCTCAACACATCGCGGGCATTGGCGTACGAGATCAATTCTTCAGCTTGACCGAATGGAAGCCATCGGCAGGCGGTGATACCTTCGGTGCGCTGCGGTGATGTCGATGACTCGGCCGTCTCCATCAAATAGAAGTGACAGATCTTGTGAATCAGCTTGCCGCGAAAGCGAAAGTGCCAATCGATGCTCTCGATCAGACCGCGCATCGCAAGGTCCGAGAGGCCGGTTTCCTCACTCACCTCTCGTAAGGCAGCTCGGTCAGGCTGCTCCCCTTCCTCGACGTGGCCTTTCGGGAATCCCCAATTTTTATAGCTGTCTCGTATGAGAAGGTAGAGCGGTGCCCCGCCGTCAACACGATATACGACCCCTCCCGCCGAGGTCTCTTCCTTCGCACGCGCTCGCTTCATCGTCGCTCGGCGTTTCCACGGCTTGGCGCGGCTGCCGGTCCCGGCGTGCTCGTGCTCCCGATGCTCGAGAGCGGCTCATCCTCCAAAGTCGGTCGGCCCTCGATGAATTGCCTGACGATAGGATCGCTGGTGTTTCTAATTTCATCAACCGTTCCAACCTGCTGCACTCGCCCTTGATACAGCATGGCGATGCGGCTCCCCACGGTGTACGCGCTGCGCATGTCGTGAGTGATGACGACACTCGTAACTCCGAGACGCTCGCGCATGCGCACCATCAACTCATCGATCACGGCACTCGTTACCGGATCGAGTCCGGTTGTTGGCTCATCGTACAGGATGTACTTCGGCCGTAACGCGATTGCCCTCGCAATACCGACACGCTTGCGCATGCCGCCGGAAAGCTCCGCCGGAAATCGCGCCTGGACGCCGGGCAAATCCACGAGCTCGAGCGCTTCGCTCACGCGCTGCTGGATCTCCGGCTCTTCGAGATGCTGTTGCTTGCGAAGTCCCATCGCGACGTTCTCGCCGATATTCATCGAATCGAAAAGTGCCGCGAATTGAAAGACGTAGCCAATATGCGAACGGAGCTCGTAGAGCTCGCGCCGAGGGAGCGTGGGCACCTCGCGGCCATCGACCCAGACCTCGCCGCGATCAGGTTCGAGCAAGCCGACGATATGCTTGATCGCCACCGACTTCCCCGTGCCCGAATAGCCGATGATCACCATCGTTTCTCCCTCGGCTACATCAAGAGAGAATCCCTCGAGCACGTGCTTGGGTCCGAACGACTTGTAGACGTCGACGAGGCGAATCATGTGGAAGGAGCTGCCATGGCGGGCGAGTCACGGAGGCGACGCGAAATCTGTCCGGAGCATGACTGCTCTCGCTAGGGCTCAAGTCACAGGTATCCTTTGAACTCGGCACAGAGGACATCGCGAACCGGAAAAGGAAAAGGGCCGACGAATGCCGGCCCTTTCTCGTGTGCGAGCTCTCGCTGCTACGCCGCGAAACTGCCGAGCGCGCGTCCGACGTCGCCTTCGCGCAACCGCTTGAGCGCTCGATCGCGCAACTGACGCACGCGTTCGCGCGTGACGCCAAGCATCGAGCCGATTTCCTCGAGCGTGTGCTCGCGCCCGCCTTCGAGACCGAAGTAGAGACGTAACACCTTTGCATCGCGCGGCGGCAACGTGCCGAGCGCCTGTTCGATTTCATCGTTGAGGAAACGATTCATTGCTTCCTCTTCCGTATCCGGCATCTCGTCCGCAACGAACCGCTCGATGAGCGAACGATCACCTTCGGGATCCATCGGCGCATCGAGGCGAACGTCACTCGTATTCAGCGCCGCCAGCGACTGCACGACGTCGGCCGAGAGACCTGTGAGTTGAGACAGCTCCTCAGGACTGGGCTCGCGATTGAGCTTCTGACGAAGGATCTCCGACGCCTTGATGATGCGCGAGAGATCCGCGGTGCGATTCAGCGGCACACGAACGGTGCGGCCCTGGCGGGCGAGCGCCGAAAGAATTGCCTGACGAATCCACCACACCGCATACGAAATGAACTTCACGCCCTGATCGGGGTCGAACTTCCGTGCAGCCGTGAGCAGGCCGACGTTCCCCTCACCGATCAAGTCGATGAGCGGCAGCCCGCGGTTCTGATACTTCTTGGCGACGGAGATGACGAAGCGCAAATTGCGCTTCACTAGCTCTTGCAACGCGTCCTGGTCGCCAGCACGAATCTTCCGAGCCAGGTCGATTTCCTCGGTCCCCTTGAGCAGCGGATACGTGCTGACCTCATAGAGGTACTGATCGAGGATGTCTCGCTCCGGTTCACTCGGAGCGATCCCGGCGGGAGCCGCGCGGCGGCGACGACGCTTTAATTCTGTCATTGGTGCTTGGCCTCGCGCTTTCGGCGCAGTCGAGGTGGGCATCTATGATGAGCGGCGACGAGGGTGACGATGCAGCGTCGCATCTCTACGGTTGACGAGCCGCGATCGCTGAAGTCCGCGGCAGCCTTTTCGGAGTCGGCGACGACCCTAGAAGGCGCTGCAAAATACTGGCCGCAGACGATTTCGCTAGATCCAGTTTCGTTGACATGCCATATACACAGGGCTATACTTCGCGGTTCCAGACGGCCGGCCTTAGCTCACACCGCACGCGACCGTCTTCGGGGGCGTAGCTCAGTTGGGAGAGCGCGTGAATGGCATTCACGAGGTCAGGGGTTCGATTCCCCTCGCCTCCATCGCGGTGGATCATCTTTCGAGCACCGCGGCCGAAGTTCGAACTCGCTGATGCGGAGTCAGTGCGGAGAGTAGCTCGCAGTTCTGAACGGCTCAGCGTGTTCATGCGGGAATAGCTCAGTTGGTAGAGCACAACCTTGCCAAGGTTGGGGTCGCGGGTTCGAGTCCCGTTTCCCGCTCTCGCGGTGTAGTGTGGTGGATGGTGCATGCGAGGGCGGTTAGCTCAGTTGGTTAGAGCGCCACGTTGACATCGTGGAGGTCACAAGTTCGAGTCTTGTACCGCCCACTGGCCGCAGCGAAAATCGCTGCGGCTTTTTTTTCTCGCAGTGCCCCCTCTCACAATTCATCGCCGCAAGAGCACGGACGCACTCGTAGGCGGTGCATTGGTCGCGCGCTCCTTCGCTCATCTTGCGCTCGGGCTTTCACGAGTTGGCGAGCGCAGCAGTTCTAACTCCGACGCGAGGCGCAGCAGCGAGCACACATGGCGAGCGACTTCAGATAAAATTTCTGCGAGCGCCGGCGAACCGCCATTCGTGTTGGCAGTCGCTTGCGAGCTTTGGCTCGCTTGCGACCGCCACAACGCATGGATAGCTTTGGTTGCTGTACCTCGGCGCCCGTAGCTCAATTGGATAGAGCATCTGACTACGGATCAGAAGGTTGGAGGTTCGAGTCCTTCCGGGCGCGTCGTCCGACGCGCAGTCGTACGCCGGTTCGGCGGGGCGTAGCTTAGCCCGGTAGAGCGCCTGCTTCGGGAGCAGGAGGTCGCTGGTTCAAATCCAGTCGCCCCGACCATCGAACGAGTCCCACCGCTGATTCGGCGCTGTGGGGCTCGTTTCATTTTGGACCGGGTGCCTAACGTCCATACTCCGCTATCGACCTAACGATTCACTCGCACAAGCCGTTCGCAAGCCTCCCGTCGCGTGTCGGCCGAGCGGCACGCGCGTTGACCCCTCTTCTGCCGACTGATAGCTTTCCGAGCGAATTCAGGTACGCCGCGCGCGTAGCTCAGCTGGATAGAGCGTCGGCCTCCGGAGCCGAAGGTCACAGGTTCGAATCCTGTCGCGCGCGCCTTGGGGACCCAGAGCCCCTTCTTTCCCCTGCCCGACTGGCATGGGTGGCGGGATATCTGGAACACTTGCGCCGCCACGCAAGGTAACCTGCGCTCCAGGGAATACACGCGCTGGTCCGGGGCTTGCCCAGCCCAACGGTGCATCCCCTAGATCTCGATCAGGTATCGCAGGCAATCAATGCCGCGTCGGACAAGCTGGAGAGACCTCGCTATCGGTCTCACTGCCCTCGCCATTGCTACTGGCATTGGGGTAGTCGTGCTCGTGTTCGCGCGCGTCGGTTCGCTGCACGGATCGACGTTCCGTTTGTTCGCTGCAACCGGCGAGGCACGCGGCATCATCCGGAGCTCCGAAGTCTGGCTCGGCGGGCAAAAAGTGGGCGTCGTCAAGGATGTGCGATTCCTGCCGCCGAGTGCCTCGGATTCGAATCGCGTGTTGATCGAGATGGATGTTCTGTCGAGTGCGCGACGGCAAATCCGGCTCAACTCCACCGCGCAGGTTCGGGCGGGTGGAACACTCATCGGCGCGCCCGTTGTCTATCTCTCCATAGGGACAAGCGAAGCACGTGTTGTCACAACAGGCGATACTCTTCACGCATTGCCGCAGGCTGATCTCGAGACGGTTACCTCCGAGTTCGCCGTTGCCTCACGACAGTTTCCCGAAATCATCGACAACATCAAGCTGATCAGTCAGCAACTGCAGGGCGTTCAGAGCACAATTGGAGCGCTCACCAGCGAGCGCGGCAACGGCGAACTCCAGCGCGCTCAGTCTCAAATCGCTCACCTCGCCTCGAGGCTGTCGCAGCCCACGGGGACAATCGGTCTCGTACTGTCTCAGCCCACCTTGGGAAATCGCGCGAGACAGGCGATGGCGCGTGCCGACTCGATACGTTCACTCATTGCCAGCCCCAGCACATCCTACGGGCGCTTTCGGCGAGACTCGACACTCGCTCGTCAAGTCGCCGACGTTCGTAATGAGCTCGACATCCTTCGCGCACGAATGACGTCACCGAATGGAACGCTTGGCCGCATTCGAGCCGATTCCGTCCTCCTGCAATCGATGGCGAACTTGCAGCGTGAGATGACGCTCATCATGACTGACATTCAACGACGCCCCCTTCGTTACATTCATTTCTGATCGGGCTCGGCGCCCTTGACCCTTCCGATTGGCGCCGATAGCTTCGCATGACTTTCGACCCCCGCCCCTTCTTCCGCCGCAGCAGGCGGCGCACCGCGACGCGGTGCCCCTTGACTTGCCGTCTGACATCGAACCGCGCGCGCCTATCCGCGTCGATTCCTGCGTCAGCCGCGCCAGGCCTCAAGCCAACATGCGCACACCGCGCGAGGCATGCTCCCGTCTCCGACTTCGTCCGTGAACATCGCTGAGTTGAAGCGCAAGTCTCCCTTGGAGCTCGGCGAGCTCGCCGACACCCTCGGAGCAGAAAACGACTCGGGGCTTCGCAAGCAGGATCTGATTTTTCGCATCGAGCAGCGCTTGCTCGACCGTGGGGAGACGCTCACGGGCGAAGGTGTGCTCGAGGTCCTGCCGGAAGGGTACGGGTTTCTGCGCAGTCAGGATTGGAACTACCTCTACGGACCGGACGACATCTACGTCTCACCATCGCAGATCAAGCGATTCGATCTGCGCACGGGAGACACCGTGCGCGGTCAGGTGCGTCCGCCAAAGGAGTGGGAACGCTATCTCGCGTTGCTGAAAGTCGAGTCGATCAACGGCGACGAGCCTGAGCACGCAAAGTCGCGCATTCCGTTCGACAACCTGCGACCGAAGTATCCGGAAGGACGACTTCGCCTCGAGACCGCAGACGGTGATTTGAGCATGCGCGTGGTCGATCTGATCGCGCCGATCGGAAAGGGCCAGCGAGGTTTGATCGTCTCTCCACCACGCGCCGGCAAAACCATTCTTCTGCAGAAGATCGCCAATGCGATCCGGGAGAATCAGCCCGAGGTCGCGTTGATCGTGCTGCTCATCGACGAACGGCCGGAGGAAGTGACGGACTTTCAGGCGAACGTGAACGCCGAAATCATCAGCTCGACGTTCGATGAGCCGCCGGATCGCCATGTGCAGGTCGCTGACATGGTAATCGAGAAGGCAAAGCGACTCGTCGAGGCCGGCAAGGATGTCGTCATTCTGCTCGACTCGCTGACACGACTCGCGCGCGCGCATAACGTCGTTATCAAGAACTCGGGAAAAATTCTGTCCGGTGGTGTCGATTCGAAGGCGCTGGAGAAGCCGAAGCGCTTTTTCGGTGCGGCACGGAACACCGAAGAGGGCGGCTCGCTCACCATCGTCGCGACTGCCCTCGTGGATACTGGCTCGCGCATGGACGAGGTGATCTTCGAGGAGTTCAAGGGCACGGGCAACATGGAGTTGATCCTCGACCGCAAGATCGCCGATCGTCGGGTGTTCCCCGCGATCGATATCAATCGATCAGGTACGCGTCGCGAAGAGCTGCTGCTGAATCAGGAGGAGCTCAACCGTGTCTATCTCCTACGGAACTTTCTCTCCGACATGCCGGAGACGGACGCGATCGAGTTTTTGCTGAAGCAAATGGCGCGATCGCGCAACAACCGGGAGTTCTTCCAGCAGATGGTGCAGGGCACGTGACGTCCGCGGCTACGCCGCGCGTCGATTGGTTGGCCGATTACACCTACATTTCATTTCGTGACCCGTGACCGTGGTCGGTTGCTGGCCGTCGATTATGGCGAGCGACGGATTGGGCTCGCGATCAGCGACCCGATGGGCATCATTGCTTCGCCCGCTGGGTTCATAGCGCGACGTGCGGGCAAGCGTCCGCCGATCGCGGAGATCATTCGGCGGGCGACGGCGCTCGAAGCACGTGGCTTTGTCGTCGGATTGCCGCTCGACGAAGAGGGAGTAGATACGGATCGCGCGAGGGAAGTGCGGCGCCTCGCCGAGGATTTGCAGCGTCGAACCGGCCTGCCTGTCGAACTGATCGACGAACGGTATAGCACGGCGGCAGCGCTCCGGGCGATCCGGGAGATGGGCGGCTCGACGCGACAGCGAAAAGGAGAGGTTGATGCACTTGCCGCAACCATCTTGTTGCAACAGGCACTCGCTCGTAACGGTTGAGAAGCGCGCAGCCACCACACGGCGGTGCGCGCGATGGATCATCGCGATTGTGATCGCCACGTCCGGTTGCGCCGGTGGCTCGGGCAAGCCGGTTCGCGTGACGATTCCGACGGGCGCATCGTTAGGCGCCGCCGCCGACTCGCTCGCTCGCGCCGGCGTCATCCGTTCCGCGCGTCTGTTTCGAGTCTACGCGTTCATCCGCCACGATGACCGCGACATCAAGGCCGGCACGTACCTGCTGCATCGCAACAGTGGCTACGCCGCCACGCTCGACGCGATTCGCGGTGGAAAGGGAATCGTACACGCCGTGACGATCCCCGAAGGCTACTCGCTGTCGCAGATCATTCCGCTGTTCGTAACAAAACTCGGAATTCCGGCCGAGTCGCTGCAAGCCGCCGTTCGCGATACGGCGTTGCTGCATCAGCTGGACATTCCAACAGAAACCGTCGAAGGCTACGTGTTTCCCGACACGTATATTTTTCCCGCGCAGACGACTGCCCACTCGGCGATCGCGACCGGGATTCGACGCTTCGAGCAAGTTTGGCAACCGGAGTGGACGATGCGACTCGACACGATCGGATTGTCACGTCATGCGGTGATGACGCTGGCGTCCATCGTCGAAAAGGAAGCGCGCTTACCCGAGGAGCGTCCGGTGATTGCCGCCGTGTACATGAATCGGCTGCGCGACCACATGTTGCTTCAGGCGGATCCGACGGTGCAGTACGCGCTCGGTGAGCACCAGAATCGAGTACTGTATAAACATCTCGAAGTCGAGTCTGCGTACAACACATACAAGCATCCGGGCCTCCCTCCCGGCCCGGTCGCTTCGCCGGGTCGGGCAAGCATCCTCGCCGCTCTGTATCCAGCGAATGTGCCGTACAAGTACTTCGTCGCTCTTCCGGACGGACACCACGAGTTCCGCAACGACTTTGCAAGTCACGAAACAGCGCGCCGGCTTGCTCGCCGCGCATGGGATTCACTCACCACGGTGACGAAGCACGACACCGGCCCGGGCGACAGCGCGCATCGTCGCCCACACGCACGCTGAGGTTGGCCACTGTGTCCACCTCTGACGCGCTGCGCTTGATCGCCATCACGGACAATCTGCGGGACGGAGTGGACGGCCTGGTGCACCGTGCGCAGGCGGCGCGACGAGGCGGAGCGACGATGATTCAGCTTCGGCTGCCTGACGAGGGCGCTCACACGATCGCCGCAGTGGCGCGAGCGCTGGTCGCTGTACTCGACATTCCAATCGTCGTCCACGGCCGCGCCGACGCCGCGCTCGCGGCGGGAGCGGCCGGTGTTCACCTCGGCGTGCGTGATTTCTCGATTGCCGATGCTCGTCGCCTTGGTGGTGCGAAATTCCTCATTGGCAGATCCGCGGCGAGCGACGCGGACTTGCAGTATGCGACCGGTGCCCATTATGTCACCATCGGGCCGGTATTTCCAGCGAACAACCACCGGCCGAGTGTCGCACTCGGAATTAGCGAATTCGAACGTCTTGCCGGAGCGATGGCGATACCGGCGGTAGCGATTGGCGGCATCACGTCGGAGACCGCACGGGAGGCGGTTCGCGCCGGCGCATCCGGTGTGGCGCTGATCAGTGGGATCTTTGGTTCGCCAGATCCTGAGCAGGCTGCTCGCGAAGTTCGTTCCGCCATCGGAACGTGATGTCGGGAGTGGCCGACTCACGTTCACCACGGCGTCGTTCATGCCGACTCCGCCGCGGTTCGCGGTGGAACTCGCGTTCCTGAGCGACGATCCGCTCGAAGACGGGTGGCAATAACATCAAATCGACGAGCTTCGGGTCGAACTGCGTGCCGGCGCACTTGCGCAGCTCGGCGACCGCGACGTCGTAGGGCAGCGCGCGGCGGTAAGCGCGGTCGGAGGTCATCGCGTCCCACGAGTCGGCCACCGCGATGACGCGCGCGCCGA
>DATEGN010000362.1:0-3892 GCA_035280125.1 Gemmatimonadaceae bacterium
CGCCGCGCAAAGTTTTACCGCCTAACTACGCTCGGGAAAAAGCAGCTCGCGGCGTCGCACGACACGTGGGCGCGATTCTCCGATGCCGTCTTCAAGGTGCTACGGACCGCGCCGGCGGGGCGCTGACGTGAGCGACGAACACGCCCCACACGCACACCGCGCCGCAACGTGGCGCCGCTATCTGAGGTTCTGGGGACCACGTGCCGAGGCCGATGTCGACGACGAGCTGCGTTTTCACATCGAGATGCGCGTGCGCGAGTTCATGGCGCGGGGCATGTCCGAGTCGCAGGCGCGCGATGCGACCGCACGGCGCCTTGGCGACCTCGCCACCAACCGAGCCGAGTGTGTTTCGATCACCACGAGGAGAGAACGCCGTATGACGCGTGCCCAGCTGATCGATGCCTTTGGACAGGATGTGAGCTTCGCGTTCCGTACGCTCGGCCGGCAAAAGGGCTGGACGGCAGTCGCAATCCTGACTCTGGCGTTAGGAATCGGCGCGAACACGGCGGTGTTCAGCGTCGTCAACAGCCTGCTCCTCCATCCGCTGTCGTACCCGCATGCCGATCGCGTGGCAATCCTGTACGAGGAGCCGACGCAAGGAAATACGACCGGCATGCTGATCATGGTCTCGCCACGGCCTTCTGTGGTTCGCGCGTGGCGTGAATCGTCGCGTGCCTTCGAGGATATCGAGCCATACACGTCGGCGTCGATGACGCTCGTCCCGCCGCGCGGCGAGGCGGCAACAATTCAGACAGCGTCGATTCTTCCCAGTTTCATGCGTTTCACCGGTGAGCATCCGCTTATCGGCCGCGCGTTCACGGCGGGTGATCTGACAGAAGGCGGCCACGTCGCCATGGTGAGCGAAGCGATGTGGCGTTCGCGGTACGCCGGCGATGCCAAGGTAATCGGGCAAACGCTGTCGCTCGATGGCTCGCTCTACACGATCATCGGCGTGATGCCTGCAACCGCGAGTCTGCCCGCCCGTGTCGTTACCCCGACGGACGTCTGGCTCCCGCTCGATATGCATAACGACCACCTGGGGCTGTCGACGATCGCGCGCCTGCGCCCTGGAATGACGTACGCCGTCGCCCAGCGGGATCTCGACTCGATCTCCACCCGAGTGGACCGAGCCGAGAAGGCGAAGATGCAGTTCCACAGCAAGCTGATGACGCCAAGGCAAATGGTAGGATTTGGTGAATCGTTGCTGCTGTTGAGCGGGGCGGTCGCACTCGTGCTGCTGATTGCGTGCGCAAATGTCGCCCATCTTTTCCTGGCGCGCGCGGCGTCGCGTCAGCGCGAGCTGGCCATCCGCGCGGCGCTCGGCGCCGGAAGCGGCCGGCTGGTGAGGCAGCTGCTCACGGAGAGTCTCGTGCTCGCCGCCGCTGGCTGCGCCGGCGGAGTACTCATTGGATGGGTGGGACTCAAGAGTCTCATCGCTTTGCGACCAGGTACGCTCACCGAGCTCGATAGCGCACGAATCGACCTCACGACATTGCTCGTCACGATCGCTCTGTCCGTGCTTACGGGATTGCTCTTCGGCACCGTCGGCGCGATTCAATCGGCTCGCCATTCCACGCACGAGTCACTGAAGGCCGGCACGTTGACGACATCGCATTCACGGCGGCAAAACCGGTTGCGTGGACTCCTCGTGGTCAGCGAGATCGCGCTCTCGGCAACGCTCCTCGTGGGAGCATCGCTGCTGGTGCGCAGCGTCATGCGCCTGCAGATGATGGATGCGGGATTCAGCGCGCGCGGGCTCTACGGCATGACGATCGTATTGCCCGAGAAGTCCTACGCGACTCCGGCGGCGCGGCGAGCGTTTTACGCCGAGCTTACGGCGCGCGCGAGGGTCATCGGCGGCGTCGAAACCGCGATGATGGCGGAAGGCGCGCCGCCGAGTATGAGCTTGCTCATCGGTGCACTGCAAATCGAGGGCGACGCTGCACCCGCAGCCGGAACGACCGCGTTCGTCGACTATAACGGCGTCCAGCCGAGTTACTTCCGCGCGATGGGCATTCGCCTCATCGAGGGCACGACGTTCTCCGACACGACGGACAAATCGAACCAGGTAATCGTGAACGAGGGCCTCGCGATAAAGTACTTTCGCGGCAAGAGCCCGCTCGGGCACCGTCTTCGGGTTGTGTTCAATGGCACAGGCGATTGGATGACGATCATCGGCGTTGCCGCAAATGCATTCACGAGCGGGCTCACGATGGACGCGAGTGATCCGCTGCTCTACGTGCCGTTTCAAGGCCGGTACAATCCCGCACTCCTGGTGCGGTCGAAGCCGGGAGCAAACCCGATGGCCACCGTCCGAAGTCTGGTGCCGGCCATCGATAGGAATCTCCCGCCGCCAACCATCACGAGCGTCGAGGACGCGATGGGGCAGAGTATCGCGACTCCGCGATTCACGATGATGTTGCTCGCGGCGTTCACGGTGCTCGCACTCGTGCTCGCGGCGGTCGGGCTGTACGGAGTGCTCGCCTACACGGTGACGCAACGGACGCGCGAGATCGGGATTCGCATGGCGTTAGGCGCGACGCGGCGTGCGATCGGCCGTGCCGTAATGACGCAAGGAGCAATGCTCGCGGTGAGCGGCATCGTCGTGGGCATGGCCGGCGCATTCTGGGCAACGAAATTCATCGACAAAATGCTCTATGGCGTGCCGCGCAGCGATCCGTATTCCTTCGCGGTGGGTGCGCTCCTGCTCCTTGCGACGGCCATGCTCGCTTGCCTGATTCCAATGCGGAGAGCAGTCGCGGTCGATCCACTGGTCGCGATGAAGGCTGAGTAACGAGACGCGTGCCTGTCGGCACCCGGAGAGATGCTCATGGATTTCGAGCTTGATACCGCGGTGCCAATGCTCGCTCGCACGCCGGGCGTTCTCCGCGCCTTGCTGAGTAGCTTGCCCGACGAATGGACGCGGGGAAGCGAAGGCGCGAACACGTGGACGATTCGTGAGATTCTCGTGCACCTCACGAACGGCGAGAAAACGGATTGGATTACGCGGGTTCGACACATTTTGGAGGTCGGTGTCAGCAAGCCGTTCCCGCCGTTCGACCGCACAGCGGGTTTCGCCGATGGTCGTGAATTGCCGATTGAGACGCTCCTCTCTGATTTCGCGGATGCGCGACATGAGAGTCTCGAGGCGCTCGCCTCACTGCAATTGACAGCGGAGGATCTCGCGCGTGAAGGACGTCATCCCGAGTTCGGACGCGTGACGCTTGCTCAGCATCTCGCAACCTGGGTGGCGCACGATTTTACGCATATCTCCCAGATCGTGCGCGTGATGGCGTCGCAGTATCGGGCGGCTGTTGGCCCGTGGGCAACGTATCTGCGAGTCGTGCGGCCGATTCCCTCGTGACGGTGTGATCACGGCCGTCACGAGGGACTCACTCGTTAGGGCTTGCGTGTGAGTGTCGCGTTCAAGACGATCTCGGGTTCTCGCGCAGGGCCGATGCCCCACGCACCGTCCGTGAAGGGTGAGCCGGCCGGAGCACTGAACTCGACTCGGTAATACGCCGAGGCAACGTTCTCGAAGCGATACGTGCCTTGAGCATCGGTCGTGGTCGTCCCGACGGTCACGCTCGGCCGGAGTGTATCGCCTTCCACGCTCATCGTCTTGACCAGCGTGACTCCCGCGTTAGGCACGGCCTCCTGCAGTGTAGTGTCTGGCCCGGCCTCCATTCCCTCGAG
Organism: Gemmatimonadaceae bacterium; assembly: GCA_035280125.1. GTDB lineage: Bacteria > Gemmatimonadota > Gemmatimonadetes > Gemmatimonadales > Gemmatimonadaceae > AG2. The sequence continues at coordinate 3,697 of DATEGN010000362.1, forward strand.
GGTACCCGAGAGCGTGAAGCTCGAGACGATCGGCGGAAGTTGAGGTGGTGTCTGTGGCCCGGTCGTGATGGTCGTGTCGCCGCCATTTTTCGAGCCCGCCGCGTTGGGGCCGCCGGTCGGTGCTGGGTCGAGACCGCTGCCGCTGCAGCCAGCCAGGGTCGCCGCGGCCACTGACGAAAGGATCAATATCCTGAAG
>DATEGN010000363.1:0-2130 GCA_035280125.1 Gemmatimonadaceae bacterium
TCGTCGATGACGACAGGCGAGGGAAGGTCGTGGCGCTTGCCGACCTCGAAGTCATTCGCGTCGTGCGCGGGAGTGATCTTCACGACGCCAGTGCCGAACGCCGGATCCGCGTATTCATCGGCAACGATCGGAATATCCACGTGCACGATTGGAAGACGCACCGTCTTCCCAATCAGCGCCCGATATCGCTCGTCCTTCGGATTCACCGCCACGGCGACGTCGGCGAGCATCGTCTCCGGACGCGTCGTCGCAATCGTCACGCTGCGCGCGGGATCGCTGGAGAGCGGATACTTGATGTGAAAGAGTGAGCCCGGCTCGTCCTGGAACTCCGCTTCCTCGTCGCTCAGCGACGTGAGACAGCGCGGACACCAGTGAATCACCCGGTGCCCCTTGTAGATCAACCCACGTTCGTAGAGACGCACGAAGGACTCGCGCACCGCGCGCGAGAGCTCCGGCGACAAGGTGTAGGCGGTACGATCCCAGTCGGCCGACGCGCCAATCGCGCGCAGCTGTTTGAGGATGACGCCACCCTTTTCCTCGACGAACGCCTCGGTTCGCCGTACGAAGGTCTCGCGGCCGACGTCGAAACGCGTTTTGCCTTCCTGGGCGATCAATCGCTCGACGACGTTCTGCGTCGCGATGCCGGCGTGATCCGTCCCCGGCACCCAGAGGGTCTCCGTGCCGCGCATCCGCGCCCACCGGATGAGTACATCCTGAACCGTGTACGTGAGTCCGTGACCGACGTGGAGAATGCCGGTCACGTTAGGCGGCGGCATGACGATGGTGAACGGCACCCGGTCGCCGCCAATGCGCGAGGAGCGCGCGGCATCGGCGGCGAAGGCGTCGTGCTCCAACCACTGTTCGTAGACGTCCGGCTCCGTCGTCGCCGGGTCGTATCTGTCGGGTAGTTCAGTCATGAATGGCCGAAAATTAAACGAGCCGCTCAAAAAGCGGCTCGCTGTTGATGGGAGGTAAACGCTGAACTCTAAGGGCGAGCTGAATCGCCAAAGTCCGTGCGTTCGCCGCCGGGTTCGCGGGCCGCGTCGATACGCGCGCTTTGTACGTCGACATCACGTCCTCGCGCGACATGATCCGCCTTCGGTACCCCAGTCGGCGCGACCGGTGCGCCGCCCGTGCGATCACCGCGTACCGCGCGCTTGCCACCGCCACGACGGCGCTCGGCGAGCCCTTCGGTGTCGTCGGCGGCGTTCCGCAGCTCGGCGTCCGCGCTCGTCCATCGGTCCTCGAGCTCCACCTTGGGCGTCGCATGACGATCGGGATCTTGCGACGTCCCCTGGCGTCGGCGACCTGTGCCCACGGTCTGACCCTCCCAACGCGTCTCCGTCAGCGAGGGATCTCCCTCTCTCACGCGCCGCGAGGCCTCGCGAATGCGACGCTCTTCGTCGCCAATGGAGATCCGATTCACGACCGTGTCCACATCCGGGACACCGCGCGCGATCGTGACCGCGTGCTCGGCTTCGTCGTCGGACTCCACCCACCCGGCGAGCTCGATGATACCGTCTCCAATCGAACCGATGTCGATCGCGCGTTCGCTCAGAATCGGATCATTGCGGAAGGCCTCGAGGACACGCTCCTCGAGCGACTCGTCGTATTCGTCCGGCTCGAGCTCGTCCTCCTCGTACTCCTCGAGCTCTTCATCCACGAGCGCCGCATCGTTGGCCAAGCCAAAGCGGCCGGCGGCGCGCCTCCGGATTTTTGATTTGAGTCCGCCAAATCCGCCAACGCGTTGGGCGACGAACATACCCGCGGCAAAGCCGGCGAGCGCGCCCACCAAGACGCCTACAATTGTGCCGGTCGACGACTCGTCATCGCGATAGCGGAATGGTGACATCGTCTGGTGTCCCTGTGGCGGAGGTAGTTGTAAAAGGATAACTTACGCAGAGTCGACGCCAGCGACAGGCGTGCAAGAAAAAGGCCACCTACCGACTACTCATTTCAGCGCTTATCCACGTCCCATGATAGACTCGCAACTCGATACTGCCACCACTCCCGCAAAGGCCGAGCGTTCGTCGATCGTTCGCTTCGTGCTCTGGGCGAGTGTGGGCGTTGCGCTCATCGTCGGGGTCGTGCTCTTCTTCCGCTACACGCGGTTGTTGACGCCATTGCTCT
>DATEGN010000364.1:0-3080 GCA_035280125.1 Gemmatimonadaceae bacterium
GAGGGACACCTAGCTGAATCTGCCTGACGAAGGTCTGATTGTCCTCGTCGCCGTGCCCGCAGAGTCTTCGCCCATAGCCGTCGCAAACGCCGCGACGGCAGGTATCGGCGACGGCACTGCGAGCGATGAATTCGAGAACCACCGAGCGCGACAAGAATAAGCGGGGGTCGGGCGCAACGCGGCTTCTACGCGATCTGGTTGTAGCGTTCGCGCCGCCGCTGGTCGCGTTCGCTGGCGAGTGGTCCGTCTTCGCGGCGCTCGGTTCGCGTTGGCTCCTGATGGTTGGCGCTGTAATCGTGAGTGCGGCAAATGGAGGAATGCTCGCCGGCCTCGTCGCGACCATCACCTCGGCCGCGCTCGTCTGGTGGTTTCTCGTTCCACCGGTAAGGACCCTGGGAACGACGGATCCGCGCTACTACCTCTCGGTCGTGCTCTTTCTCGCGGTCGGCTACGCGATCAGCCTCCTCCACGAGCGACTGCGCCGCACAACGGACGGATTGGCACGTGCAGCGCGCCAGAACCATATTTTCGCGGCGCTGATCGAGAACTCGGTTGACTTCATCGGCATTGCGGATCCCGAGGGATTGCCGCGCTACGTCAATCCAGCCGGCCGCCGGATGGTCGAGCTACCCGGCGACATCGCGATCGAGGACACGCGCATTCCCGATTACTATCCGCCGTCCGTGCGCCCTTTCGCGTACGACGTCATTCTCACCGAGATGCTCGCGAACGACAAATGGGCCGGAGAGACCAGCTTTCGCAACTGGCGAACGGGCGCGGGTATCCCGGTGCTCGATACACACTTCCTCATTCGCGATCCGCTGACGCGGCGCGTCATTGGCATGGGCACGATCACCCGAGACATCTCCGAGCAAAAAGCACAGCTCGACCTCTTGGAGCGAACGAACCAGCAGCTGGCGTCGACCATGCGCGAGCTCGCCGAAAACCAACGCTATCTGCAGGGCCTTCTCGACTACTCGCCGAATGCGATCGTGATCAAGGACCTCGAAGGCCGCTACGTCCTGGCGAACAATGAGTTCCGCGCGATTGCGGGCCTCGGGCCCACGGTGGCTCGTGCGAAGAGTGACGCGGCGCTTTTTCCGGAGTCGCTCGCACGACGCCTGCGCGCGAACGATCAGATGGCGATCGCCTCACGGAAGGCGGTCGTCACGGAGGAGTCGCTTGGCGACGGTCGGGACGAGCGCGCGTATCTGGTCACGACATTCCCGCTCTTCGGAGAAGCGGTGACCATTTTTGCGCTGTGCGGCATCTGGACCGACATTACGAAGTTGAAGGACCTGCAACGATTGCGCGACGAGTGGACATCAGTAATTGCGCACGATCTGCGGCAGCCGATCGGAGCAATTTTGATGGCGTCCGATTTGCTGCCGGAGCTCCACCGCGAAGCGGTGAGCGCGAAGGAACAAGCCTTCATACAGCGCATTCACACCGCGGCCGAGTCGCTGCGTCGCATGGTTGATGATCTGCTCGACCTGTCAGTCCTCGAGACGAAGCGGCTCAAGCTCGAGCGGAGATGGAGCAACCCGCACGATCTCGTGCGCGGCACCGTCGAGCGTCTGGCGCATCTGCCAGGCATCGCCCGTGTCCAGGTTCGCGGGGAGACCGATGTGCCGTCGATCTTCGTGGATTCGATGCGGATCGACCAGGTACTGACGAATCTCATCTCCAATGCCATCAAGTACAGTGATGAGCACAGTGATATCATCGTCCAAATAGAACAGCGTGAAGATGAAGTGCGGATCGCGGTCACCAATCATGGCCGTGGCATCGCTGCCGACGATTTGCCTCGCTTGTTCAATCGATTCATGCGGTCGAAGGAGACGCGTGGTTCCGGCGTGCCGGGCCTGGGCCTGGGTCTCTACATTGCGAAGGGTGTCATCGAAGCACACGGCGGGCGCCTCTGGGCTGAGAGTAAGCCAGGCCAGACGACGACCTTTCACGTTGCGCTGCCGATCTCGGCGAAGGTGCGCGAAGCTGCATAATCGGCGCGGTTGCGTGTGCAAGCACGACCGCCGCCGCGCAGCAGCCGATGAACGCCATCGGGTTCGGGGCTGCCGTCGATACGACCATCGGCTCGGTACCTAACGACGCAGCGATGATGCGGCGCGTGTACGAGCCCGCTGGGAAGCGTCGTCACGGCCTCGCTCCCGACGGAACGATCGGCGATGCGACCCGAGCCGCCCTGCACGTGCCGCTCGAACAACGCGTGTGACAGATCGAGCTGGCACTCGAACGGTGGCGGTGGTTGCGGCTGACAAGATTCTGCGTGCCGGGCCCGAGGCGGTCCTCATTGTGCGAGCGCCAGCATCAGGTTAGAGCGTTCTTCTGAGGCGAGCCATCGCTAATCCTGAGTCTTCGTCAGCTCCGCCCGCGACGCGTGCGACTGCTCTGCGGCGTGCTCGTTAGGTTCGCGCGCTCTTTTTCGAGCGGGGAGGCGAAACGACGTCGCTGCTTGGCGTTCATGACGTGAGCTCGCTGGAAGAACTTCGATCAGTGATAATCAGCAGTGTAGTCCGGCTCCGGACCGGACAGAATCGGACCTTCGCCTACGCCGAGTGAGGACCCTACCGACAGATTCGGCGGTCATTCTTTTGCAGCCTGCTTGACAGAGACCAACCCCGAGGTCGGCCACATGACCATCGCCACGCCGCCCAACCAGAAATCGGCGCCGCCCCAATTGAAAATTGTCCTTCCCTTTGCCGAGATCGGTCGAGAGGACGTCGGCATCGTCGGTGGCAAAGGAGCAAATCTCGGAGAAATGGCGCGGTTCGGCTTGCCGGTGCCTAACGGCTTCGTGGCGACGGTCGCGGCGTACGCCACGTTTCTCGCGCATAACGAATTGTCCGGAAGAATTCAGCGCCTCGTCGATGGTCTTGACGTCGACAATACCGCGTCACTTCAGAGCGCGGCCGCCGCTGTCCGTGAGCTGATACTCACGGGGGAGATCCCGGCCGAGGTGCGCGACGCGCTGGTCGCCGCCTATCGAGATCTCTCGATCGGCGGAGACGCCGCGGCGACGGTTGCCGTGCGCTCGTCCGCCACGGCCGAAGATACCGGCG
>DATEGN010000365.1:0-10737 GCA_035280125.1 Gemmatimonadaceae bacterium
TCGGTAAAACAGTTGATGAACGCGAGCGTCCCGGCTCGATTCACCACCACGTCGAGTGGATCGGTCGCGACGCCGATGCTCGCGCGCGAGCCACTGTGCGCGTCGACGCGCACGAGCAGGTTTTGATCCGACTCGGTCAGGATGATCTCATTTGCCGGCGTGAGCTGCACGCCATTGAGCGAACCGGGAAAACCAGTGAAGGCGTCGCTTACCGTGCCGGTTGGATGACCAGGCCTTCCGATGGGTGCTGTGCCATCACGACAAGCGACCAGCGATAACGACAGAGCGATCTGCGGGAGCCTCGCGAATCGAATGTGCATTGGCCGATGACTCGGTGAATTCGTACCTGATCAAGACACGAATTCACAACAAAAGTTCATCGCGATTTTGCGGCGGCGCCGGGCCTGACAATTCGTCACTTCGGCGGTCCGGATGAACATGCATGAGCACCCGCTCACGTTGAGTCATGAACATGACAGATGTCATGGTTCATATGTGACGGTTGCCATGGCGAGCTCGGACGAAATCGCCGCACTCCGGCTCGGCATCGAGCTCGGCATGACGGTGATCGACACGGCCGAGATGTAATCTCGACCTCTATCTCCTGCACTGGCGAGAGGACACGCCGCTTCGCAAGACGGTGGACGTGTTCACGCGCCTGGTGAATGAAGGCAAGATCCGACGCTGGGGTGTGAGCAACTTCGAACTCTCCGACATGGAGGAACTCCTGCGCGTGCCGGGCGGCTCGGCGGTGTCGTGCAATCAGGTGTTGTACAACTTGAGCCGGCGGGGAATCGAGTTCGACCTGATTCCCTGGTGTCGCGAGCGCGGGATCCCGATCATGGCCTGCTCGCCAATCGAGCAGGGGAAGCTCCTGAAGCGGAAAGTCGTGGAGGCGATCGCCGTTAGGCATGACGCGACGCCAGCACAGGTCTGTCTCGCGTGGGTGCTGCGGCAGCAGGATGTGATCGCGATCCCGAAAGGCGGCACGCCGGAGCACGTGCGTGAGAACCATGGGGCCCTGTCGCTCAAGTTGACGGCTGATGACTTGCGCGAGCTCGACGACGCCTTTCCGCCGCCGACCGGACATCAACCGCTCGAGATGATCTGAGGTGCCGCGGCGGCTTCGGCTGGAGAGACCAGGGTTCTTGGGACGCGAATGGCGCGAATCGTGGGCGAATCCAATCTTCCGCACCTGTATGCCGACGCGCCCGGCCCACAGAGCTTGGACTTTGTCAAACAAAAAAAACTGCTGACAACAACACGATAGCTCTGGACTCGAGAAAGGCGATCAAATAGCCTCGATTGGATTCGCTCCAAATTCGCGCCATTCGCGTCCCAAGAGCCCTGAGCTCTCCACGCGGATCTGCGTCCGCACAACGGCGATGACATGTCAAAAAGCGCGTCAAAGTGCCTCAACCGTTCGCGCTTCGGGGCTGTCACATTACGTGGACCAACCGGGGGATCGCTTGCTCAGTCAATTCGCTCGTGAGTTCGCCGCGGACGCGCGGTACGCCGTTCGACAGATGCGGCGGCGGCTGGCATACACCGCGACCGTCACGCTCACGCTGGGGCTGGGGATCGGCGCAACGGTCGCCTTATTCAGCGTTGTCGATGCGCTTCTCCTTCGGCCATTGCCCTACGCGCACGAAGAGCGCGTTCGTGTCTTCTGGATGGACTACGACTGGCGCGGGGAAGAGTACGACTTCGTTCGCGAGCGGCCTGGCGTGTTCGCGAACGTCGCCGCGTTCAGTACGAACGGCGCACCCTATCATCCGAGCACCCAGGCGACCGGCAGCGCGCAACTCCTCGGATATGTCGTCACGACATCATCGCTCTTCGACGTCTTGGGTACCCGGTCCTATCTCGGCCGCGTCCTCAACGCCGAGGATGACCTGCCCGGCGCGCCTCAAGTCATCGTCATCAGCTACGGCATGTGGAAGCAGGACATGGGCGGCGATCCGAATGTGATCGGGCGCCAGATCCTGCTCGACAACAAGGCAGTGACTGTCGTCGGTGTGATGCCGAAGACGTTCTACTTTCCGAGTCCTGAAATGCGCGCGTGGCGCCCGCTGCAGCTCGACGCGAAGACCGCATTCTATCATGATGTCGGATATTTGACGCTCGTCGGCCGAGTGCGGCCCGGCGTCGCGTCCGACCTCGTACAGAGCGACCTCCAACGGCTCGGGCGCTCGTTAGGCGAGCGTTTCACCTATACCGCCGGCTGGGACAAGGCGACGAACCCGACCTCCACGCCTGTTCGCCAGTATCTGCTCGGCAATGTGCGTGGTGCCGTGCTGCTGCTGTTTGGCGCGGTGACGCTGCTCCTTCTCATCGCCTGCGGCAACGCCGCCGCGCTCATTCTCGCGCGCACGAGCGATCGAACGGCGGAACTCGCCGTCCGCACTGCATTGGGGGCGAACACCCGACGCCTCGCGCGGCAGATTCTCACTGAGGCGCTCATGCTGGCCGTCGCCGCGGCTGTTTTCGGCACCGTGATCGCGGTCGGCGGATTCAGCGCGCTCGTCGCAAGCTTGCCTCTTCAAGGTGGTTTTGCCGAGACCATGACATTGGGCTGGGTCACGTTCATCGCGGCATTTGCCCTGGCGCTCGGCGTTGCTGGATCGATCTCGATGGCGCCGATACGCAATGTGTTGCGCGGACGGCTCGACGCGATCGGCGGATTGAATCGCGAGCGGAGCGAAACGGGATTGCGCCGAAGCACGCGGCGCGTTCACGGCGCACTCGTCGCCGGCCAGGTTACGCTAGCCGTGCTGCTCGTCGCCGGCGCAACATTGCTGATTCGCTCTGTCGAGCGTCTCCGCGCCGTCGACCTCGGCTTCGATCCGCGCGGCGTGTCGACGTTCACGCTCATGCCGGCCGAGACCGAACCGGTGGAAACACGACGTCAATACCTGCGAGATATTCTCGCGCGGGTGAATGCAATGCCCGGTGTCGTCGCCGCGGGCGTAACGAATCGCCTGCCGATGCGCGATGGCGGCTTTCAGGGTCCCGTCCTTCCGGAGGGGCATCCGGAGCTCGCCGGTCCCAAGCGGCCGAACAGCCTCTATCGTTGGGCATCACCGGCCTTCTTCCGGGCGATGGGAATGCGCATTCATGAAGGTCGCACGATCGACTCGACTGACGTCGAACGCTCGCTCCCGGTGACCGTGATCAGCGAATCTTTCGCGCGACGCATGTGGCCAGGTCAGAGCGCAATCGGCAAGCATATCAACACAGGCTACACCGGATCGATGATCGCGCGTACGATCGTCGGCGTCGCTGCGGAGACACGGATGACGACGATGACAGGCGAGATACCCTTGACGATGTGGGTTCCCGTCGAGCAGCATCCCGATCCGGACGGCGCGGTCCTCGTTGTTCGATCCACGGGCAACGCCGCAAGCCTAACGACCGCCATCCGGCGCGCGTCCGCCGAGCTGGATCGGGACGTCGCGGTCGCGCGGATTGAAACGATGGACCAGGTGCTGGCGACGGCGCTTGCTCAGCCGCTGCGACTTCGTTTTTTCCTCACCTTGTTCGGTGCGCTCGCGCTGGCACTTGGGGCCATCGGCGTCTATGGCGTCGTCTCGTACGCCGTAACGCGCCGCCGCGCCGAGTACGCCATCCGCGTCGCCCTCGGCGCGTCGCCTTCGCGGGTACTCGGCGAAGTGTTTCAGCGCGGCCTCGCGCCAGTGGCGATAGGTACGGTTGTGGGCGTGATCGCTGCACTTGTGTTCGGACGTGTGCTCGCGGGCGTTTTGTTCGGCGTCGAGCCGACCGATCCGGCCAGCATTGGGACGGCCGCTGGCCTGTTGATTGCCGCCGGCGCACTCGCCACGCTTGCGCCGGCACTGCGGGCGGGGCGCACGAACCCGGCGAGTGCGCTTCGATCGGAGTAGTTATCGCTCGAGAATCCGCACGATCGAAAGAATCGTGTTCCAGTTCCGCGTCGTCGCCGGCGCGCCGAACAGGCGATCGATTTTTCCGAGATAGCCGATCGTCTTCATGTGACGACGATAGACGCCGAACACGAACGGGTTATCTGCACCGATGATCTTCACGAACCAGTCTCCCCCGGGCGGCAGCGCGACGGGGAGTGACTCCGGTACCTTGCCAGCCTTTGAAAGAATGCTCACGAAGCGTACGATCTCAGCCCGCGCGGGCACGTCGGCGAAGGGATCCTGTACGACAAGGCGAATCAGCTCTTTCCCCTCGCAGATCGCGATGTCGGCCTCGAATGTGAGCTCTTTCATCAGGGCCGCGCGGAACTGTGCGCGAGATCCCGGTTTCCGCACGACGAACGTTCCCGCCGCGCCAACGTTCACGATGTCGTACCGACTCAGCTTCTGGGCAACGATGCTGGGTCTGAACGTTCTGTGACCGCCGACGTTGATGCCGCGGAGAAACGCGATGAGAGCCATGGTTCGTGTCATGCCGAAGAGCGAAGCTTTCGGAATGGTCTCAGGTCACTCGGTCTTGAGTACGCGCGCCGGATCAATCCGACTCGCCCGCCGCGCAGGAAGCAGTGACGCCACCGCGCCGACGGCAAGCAGCAACAGCGGCGCGCCGACGAAGGTCAACGGATCCGCCGCCGTCACGCCGAAGAGGAGCGCCTCGAGCAATCGCGTGACCGCGAGGCCAAAGACGAGCCCAATCAGCGCACCGACGACCACGAGCGTCATTCCCTCACGCATGAGAAGCCTAACGACACCCGACGGCGAGGCGCCCACGGCCAGTCGGATGCCGACCTCACGCGTCCGCCGCGCGACAGCATAGCTCACGACACCGTAGACGCCAAGCACTGCCAGTGCGAGCGCGAGGCCGGCGAACAGGGTGAAGGTGATCGCACCTAGTCGCGCGGGCAACACCATTGCCGCGAGATGCTGAGCCATCGTCTTCGTTTGAATGAAGAGGAGATCGGGCGCGGTCTCGCGCATCGCGCCAAGCAACGCCACCGAAGTTCGATCGGCGTTCCCATCCGTGCGCGCGACGATGTGAATGTTCGACGAGAAAGCCTGGCGGAACGCCCCCAGGATATACGGCCGCGGCTCTTCGCCTAACGAACGCACTTTCGCCGTACGCATGACACCGATGATGCGATAGTTCGTCGTATCGGCGCGGAAGCTTTGACCAACTGGATCGCGGTTCGGCCAGAACTTCTGCGCCATGACCTCGTTGACGATCGCGACGCGCGGTGCGTCCGGTCCGTCTGCATGCGTGAAGTTTCGGCCGCGCACGATGGTGACACCGGCGGCGCCGAAAAATCCCGAATCGGCGACGGCCCAGTCGATGTCGAATCCGAGCTCGCCCTTCGGCGGCGTGAAGCCAGCGACGTTGATCGTTTTCCCCTGCGTGCTGAGCGGGTTCAGAAGGATGTTGTCGATGACGCCAACTGACCGAACGCCAGGTATCGCGGCTGTGCGGCGCTCGATCTCGTCGAGCACAGCAAGGCGACGTGTCGAGTCGTACTTGTCCGCGGGGATCGTGAACCAGACCATCGCCGCGGGCGCTTTGCCGAACCCGGGATCGACGTTCATGCGCGCCTGAAGACTCCGAAGAAAGAGCGCCGCCGTGACGACGAGAAGCAGCGACACCGCAACCTGGCTGACGACGAGCACGTTGCGCATCGTTAGGCGACGGCCCGGGCCGCCGCCGACGTTCTCGTTCTTGATCCATTCGATCACGGCCGGCCGCGTTGCCTGCAAGGCGGGCAGGAGCCCGAACAGGATACCGGCAAGCGCCGATGCGACGACCGCAAACGCGAGCACGCGAGCATCGAGCGAGACGTCCAACGAGATTGGGATCGGCAGCGGCAGATCGGCGCCGAGCAGAACGCGGAGCGCCAGGCGAGAAAGCAAGACCCCGGCAATGCCGCCAGTGGTTGCCAGCAGCAGTGACTCCGTAAGGAGTTGCTGAACGAGCGCACGCCGGCTGGCGCCGATCGCGAGTCTGATTGCGATGTCGCGCTGTCGGTCGCGCGCCTGCGCCAGCAGGAAGCTGGCGAGATTCGCGCACGCGACGAGGAGGACGAGCCCAACGACGACCATCAACGCTGCCGCCGCGGGAACGACCACGCCGTCGAGCAGCGGATTCACCGCGATCTCCGTCTCGGGGACGACGACAAGCGACGAGCCCGTCCAGTTGTCGGGATAACGCGACTGCATGTCCGTGCTGAAACGCGCGGCGACGGCGCGGGCCTGCGCCATCGACACGCCGGGCGCGAGCCGCACCTTCATGAATTCACCGTGATTGCCGCGCTGCTTGAGCTCGTCCGTGACACCGGCCTCGATCTGGTTGACCATCTGGACCGACGCGTAGAACGAGGGCGCAATGCCGGCAACGGAGCCCAGATATGACTTCGGTACGACGCCGACCACCGTGTATGCGCGACCCGCAAGGCGAAGCGATTGCCCGATGACCCGCGGATCGCGAGCAAAGTAGTGATCCCAGTAGTCGTACGAGAGCACGATTACCGGGTGCGCGCCAGGCGAAACGTCGTCTTCCGGGCCGAGCAACCGACCTAGTAGAGGCGCAATGCCGAGCAGTCGGAAATAGTCGCCGTTCACCAACTCGCCCGGCATCGTTTCGACGTGATCGCCCATGTCACGTGCCGCGACCGTGTATTGCGCGATCGACATCTGCGGGAACGTGGAGCGCGTCGCGTCGCGAAAGTCGCGATAGTCGGGATACGAGAAGGGCGAATACGGGAAATGAGGCTGCCGAAGGTAGACCTCCGCCACTCGGTCGGCTTCGGGAATCGGCGCTCGCCGCAGGAGGACGGCGTCGACGAGGCTGAAAATCGCGGTATTTGCGCCAATCCCGAGAGCCAAAGAGAGTACGGCCACGACGGTGAAGCCGGCACGTTTGCGTACGCGACGCAGGGCAACTCGGAGATCGGCGAGGAGACGTTCCATTGCTCCGCTCCTGAAAGGCACAGCGTTGAAGGGAGGTCAGATCGGGCGGGAGGCGCGTCACAGTACGAGTCGAGCACCGGCGAGGATTCGCGCGGCCTCGCGACTATCGCCAGGAAACCGGTCACAACGCATACTAGAGGACTCATGCCGTCAGTGTCACGACTCTTCGTCATTGCATCGATGGCGCTCGCTGCGTGTGCTCGCTCGGTAAACGACGGGCGCGGCGCCAACGCCGGCATCGACTCCCTCAACGCGCATCTGGTGAGTGCGTATCGCCAGCGCGACCCCCAGGCCTATGCTGCGCTTTTCACCGACTCGGCGGTGTTCGAGTGGCCAGCATTCGAGAGCGTTCACGGACCGGCCGCTCTCGGCGCGATGGCGAGAACCAACTGGGCCGCCGAGCGCGATGTCGATCTTCGGGTCGTCCCCTCGGCGCGTCGGATTGCCGCGGATCACGCGACGGAGTTTGGGGCGTTCCAGCAAAGCTGGACCGATTCGAGCGGCGCCCGTATGACCGAATTCGGGAGATATGCCACCTTTCTCTCGCGACAACCCGACGGTACGTGGCGGATGGACCGTTGGTTGGGCTTCGAGGACTCCACGCGCCGCGCCACGCGATAACGCTCGTCTCCGCCTCGACACTTTCATTGCCTAACGATGTTCGTCCACGCTGTGTACTTCTCTCTCCGCGACGATCTGAGCGCCACGCAAAAGCGGCAGTTCGACGACGGTCTCGAGTCGCTGTGCCACATCGACGGTGTTCGGCACGCCTACATCGGTGTTCCAGCGGCGACGAACCGTCCCGTCATCGACCGGGGCTACAGTCGCGCGCTGACGCTGATCTTCGACGACGAGGCGGGCCACGACGCGTATCAGGACGATCCGGTGCACGATCGTTTCCGCAGAGAATGCAGCAGTTTCTGGACAGGCGTCCGGATCTTCGATTCGGTCGACCCGTGAGGCGACGTTAGCCGGAGCAGCCATGACCGCCAAGACAAGTCGCGCCGCCGCGCGAGACGCTGAGTCGCAGCTCGACAGCTTCGTCAAGAAGTTCGATCCCGACAATCAGGCACTGATCGTCAGGATCCGCAAAGCGCTCCGGAGGCGATTTCCAACGGCGAACGAGCTCGTTTACGACAATTACAACTTCTTCGTGATCGGCTATTCGCCGACAGAGCGGCCGTCCGACACCATCGTCTCCATGGCGGCGGCGGCAAATGGCGTAGGGCTCTGCTTCATTCAAGGAGCACGGTTGAAGGATCCGCACAAAATGCTCAGCGGATCAGGCAAGCAGACTCGATTCTTACGTCTGCCGTCGCCAGAGATACTCGCGCGTCCCGAAGTCGAGGAGCTCATCGCGGCGGCGATTGCACAGTCGAAGACGCCGCTGCCCGAAAAGGGAGGAGCGCTCGTCATCAGATCCGTCTCCGCCAAACAACGTCCTCGCCGCCGGCCGTAAGATAACCGGTGACCGCCGCGCCCAGCCGAGGGGTTCTGTAGGAAGGTCCCGGCGAACGACGGAGATGATTCCAGTTCACCTGGTAGGCAAGATTCCCATAACGAGCGTTCAATGAGTGCTAAACCAGCGACCGCATCGATTCAGACGACACTTGCTCCATGGCTTTCGGTGCGCGGCAGTGCGATGGCCGTCGAGTTCTACAAGACCGCGTTTGGCGCGAGCGAGGTCTACCACATCGAAGACCCCAGCGGCAGCGTCGTAGCGCGACTGTCGATCGACGGCGCCGAATTCTGGCTCGGGGATGAGTCACCGGAGCATGGCAATTTCAGCCCGGAAACAACCAACGGCTCAACGACGCGGTTGATTCTCACCGTCGCCGACCCTGACGCGATGTTTGCGCGCGCGATTGCGGCGGGCGCAAAGCAGATCTATCCCGTGGGTGAAGAGTACGGGTGGCGGATCGGCAGAGTCGTCGATCCCTTTGGGCATCACTGGGAGATCGGGCACCCGCTGGAGTAGAGAAAAGGGGCTAGGGGCTAGGGGCTAGGGAATTCCGTCCCTATGCCCTAGCCCCTAGCCCCTCTCCCGTCCTCAGCTTCGCGAGAACAGGAACTCTTCGAGCTTCCCGTCAGGTCGGCGGTACATGAGGCCCTGCGCGATAGTCGCACCCACGTTGAACCGCACACTCGCGACCTCCAGCCCTCCCCGCTCGCTCACGCCCACGATTCGAACATTCGAGATCGCTCCAAGGGCACTGAGTGATTTCTGAGCGGCCGCGAGCTTGTCCCCTGTGAGATAGGCATCGAAATCTGGCGAGATCGTCGACCGATCGACGCGGCCTAGCTCCAGATCGGACAGAAACTTCTTCGCCGCGTCGAGTGCGGACACGCCGCTCACAGTGGGAACGTCCGCACTGGGCAATAGCTTCGCGAGCAGCTCCTGATTGAGCGCACCGACCGGTGAGAAATCGCTGTTCGATAGCACGACCAGCGCCGACTTCGTGCTCGGGATGATCGTATTCTGCGCGACGAAGCCGGACACGGCGCCTCCGTGCGAGAAGGTTACCGCGCTGCCCCGATCGTTGATCCCTTCACCACACCCGTAGCCACTCGACCGGCCGTCGGTGAGTCGTCGCGGCGTCGTCAGCACCGCGTACGATGAGGGAGAGATGAGGGTGTGGTTGACCAGCGACCGATCCCAGGTGAGGAGGTCGCTCGGCGTGGACCAGATCGCGCCCGCGGCGCCAGCCCAACCCTTTGCTTCGGGAATCGCCTCGATCGGATCGGAGAGCCCGAACGAGGTGTAGCCGGTGGCCATGTCTTTACCGTTAGGCCCCGGCTCGTATTGCGTTCGTTCGAGCTTGAGCGGCGTGAAGATGTGCGTCTGAAAGAAGGTGCCGATCGGCTCCCCACTTACTTTTTCGATCACGCGGCCGATGATGAGAAACCCGGTGTTGCTGTACGACCACCGTGAGCGCGGCTCGAAGTCGAGTGGACGCGTCGCGTAGCGCGTGATGATCGTGTCGGCCGGCTCGGCCCTCGCCATCTCGCGATCCACGTAGTCGAGCGGATAGTAATCGCGATAACCCGAGAGATGGCCGCCGAGGTCCTTGAGCGTGATGTCCTTCGCGCGAGTGAGCTGCGGATAGTACTTCGAGACCGGGTCGTCGACCGAGAGTTTCCCTTTCTCCTGCAGCATGAGCATCGAGCTGCAGGTGAACTGTTTGGTCACGGAGCCGATGGCGAACATCGTCTGCGGCGTGACGGGCGTGCTCGAGGCGAGGTTTGCCACGCCGTAGCCGCGAGCGAACACAACCTGACCGTTCTGCATGATGCCAACGGAGACGCCGATGATGTGCTTGTCGGCGATGTTACGGCGGATGATGCTGTCGATCTGATTTGGGTCGACGGACGCGGGCTGCTGGGCGACAGCTGTCAGCGGCGCGACCAGCAGTGCGAAGGCAGCAAAACGGCGAGCGCTCACGATGGGTCCGATGTGGAGGGCGGGAGGGAGGAGCCGAGGGATGCTAGATAGAATGCTCCTAGCGCCGCGGCAGCCGCAAGGCTGGGTCAGCCTAACGACTGACCGCACGAGGTCGATCCCCTTTCGCTAAGCGCTCGCGAATATGCCGCGCCCTGGCCTGGAGCGCCTTACTCGACGACCGCTCGAACTCTCGCAAATAGCGCTCGACCACGGGCGCGAGCTTCCGACGGTGTTCTGAGAATCGGGCGAGGCTGTCGAGCGCCCAGGCGCGAACGAAGGTCTGTGGGAACTCGAGGTTCTCTCGGAGGATCGCGTCTACTCGGTGCGCCTGCGCCGGCGTCCAGCGAAAGAGCGGCAGTGCGCGCACGACCTGGAGCC
>DATEGN010000366.1:0-4098 GCA_035280125.1 Gemmatimonadaceae bacterium
TTGCAGCGAATCGTCGCGTCACGAAGCCGCGCTTCGAATGGCGGCAGCGTGAAAGTGCCCGCCTGATCCGTGGTGAGGACGTAGCGATATTCGGCGATAATCGACCCGCCGTTCCGTGGATCGAGTTGCACATGCGGCGTCACGGACGAACGCAGCACGTCGAATGGGGCGAAGGTGGGCGCGACCATTTGTGGTGCCGTGTTTCCTTGGGCGCTGACAGCAATGGTGACCTCGACTGCATCGCACGCCGCGACGACGTCCGGTGCATGAGCGACGATCGCGAGCTGAGCGAAAACGAGGAGTCCGATCACCAGTCCTTCCCGCCGGGCGGCGGTTCGACGCGAGTTTGTTTCTGCTTCTTCGCTTGCACGTCGCGTTCTTCACGCGCGGCACTGCCGAGTAATTGATCCGCCTGATTTTGCCCCAAACCACCTGACGGTTTGGGCTGCTGTTGCTGCGGCGAGCTATTCGACTGTCCACCGCCGGACCCGCCTCCACCACCGCCCTGCTTCCGCTTTCTCAGCGCCAGTTCATAGTTCCACTTTGCGTCGAGATCGCCCGAGCGCATGAGTAGAACCTTCTTGTAAGCGGCCAGCGCCGCATCCAGCGGCTCGGCCGCTTCTTCCTTTGGCGCGGCGAGCCCTGCCTTCAGTTGCGCGAGCCCGAGGTTGAACAACGCTCGATAGCGCAGTTCGGGATCCGGTGCGTCGCTCAGCCGATCGAGCACTTCCGCCGCGCTCTGGAGTGAATCACCCGAAAGAAGCGCGGTGCCGTAGTTGTACATAGTCTCCGGCCGCTTATCGCCGCCGTCAATTGCACTCCGGTACAATGCCGCCGCCTGCTGGAAATTCTGTGAGTGATACGCGTGAGCGGCCTTATCCGATGGCGATGACGACGGCAGAAAACCGGCACAACCGGAGAGTGTCGGCAGGAGCATGAGTACGATCGCCGCGGCGGCGTTCACCGCTGTCTGCGAACCGGCGCTGCGGCCGGGCCGGCGGCCACGTCGTTCTCCAAGCAGGGTATCGAGGAGCAGCAAGAGGACCGCGGGAAGCAGAAAAAGCTGATACCGCGGTGTTCGCGATTCGCCGCTGACTGTCGAACGCGCTTTGTTGCGCAACCGCGCGAGGGCGCTCTTGATGAGCGAAGCCTTATCGGTTCGAGATGCATCGATAAATGTTCCGCGAGCGGCATCGGCTGCGGCTTTCAGAAATTCCGGCGTGTAGTGCGTCACCACAATTTGCCCACCCTCGTCGCGCTTGAGAGTTGTGGTTCCGTCCGGATTCTTCACGGGAATTGTGGAGCCTTGCGTTGTCCCAAAGCCAACGGTCACGACGCTGATGCCCTGATCACCCGCATGCTTTGCTTCCGCGACGACGTCATTGATGTCCTCGAAGGCCTCGCCGTCGCTCATCACCACCAGCGCTTTGTCGGCGCCAGTATTGGAGAGCATGAGGAGATCCGAACCCTGTCGAATCGCGCGCGACAGCGAGCTTCCCGCCTGCCCAACGACGGACGGATCGAGATTGTCCAAGAAGAGCGAAAGCGCGCCAGCGTCGACGGTCATCGGCGTAAGGATATAGCTGCGACCAGCGAAGGCGATGAGACCGATGCGATCTCCACGCGACTGATCGAGCAGACGTCGCACTTCCTGCTTCATGCGCTCGAGCCGATTTGGGCGCTCGTCAGGGGCCATCATCGAGAGCGACGCGTCGAGCGCGAGGACCATGTCGATGCCGCTCGTCCGAACGACATTTCGCTCGGCGCCCCAACGGGGCCCGGCCACCGCGATGCCGACGCCAATCGCCGCGGTTGCCAATCGGGCGACATGCCAGCCAGGTGGTCGGATAGCGTTAGGCGGTACGAGCCGCGCCACGACATCCTTCGTGCCAAGCCGAGCGAGACGAGCGAATCGGCGGCGATAGTTGTACCGCACGAGCAGGATGACGAGTAGCGGTAGCACGACGGCGAGCGACAGCAGCCATGGATAGTCGACGTACACGCCATAGAGCATCATGGCAGCGGACCTCGCCAGGCTGCGAGCACCAACTCCAGCGTGAGTGCGAGGAGTGCGACGCCGAGCGGCCAGCGGAAGAGCTCCGTGAAGCGGACGTATGAGCGCGTCTGTACCGGCTCGCGCTCGAGCTGATCGATCTGTTCGTAGATGCGTTGCAAGGCCGCAGCATCGCGCGCGCGGAAATACCGGCCGCCGGAGACGTTCGCGATGTCGGTGAGAAGTTGCTCATCGATGCGCACCGGCCGATTCTCGTAACGCAAACCGAACAGCCCACGGCCGACAGGTACTGGTGCCATGCCCTCGGTGCCGACGCCGATCGTGTAGATCTTGATGCCGAAGGCCGCGGCAGCTTTTCCGGCGGTGCGGGGATCGATCGCACCGCGATTGTTCTCGCCGTCGGTGAGAAGAATGATCACCTTCGACCGACCAGGTGCCGTTCGAAGGCGATTCGCAGCCGTCGCGAGCGCCGTGCCGATCGCCGTACCGTCTTCGAGCTGGCCTGGCGCAAGATTATCCACGGCGGCGTTGACGACCGGGTAGTCCGTGGTGAGGGGCACCTGCGTCAACGCTTCGGCCGCGAACGCGACGAGGCCAATACGGTCGCTCGATCTCGCGGCGATGAACTTCTTGACGACGTCCTTGGCGACTTCGATGCGGTTCTGCGGCTGAAAGTCCTGGGCGAGCATGGAGCTCGAGAGATCGATCGCGAGAACGATGTTGATTCCCTGACTGGTGACGTTCTCGGCGCGTGCACCGGACCGCGGCCTCGCGAGGGCGATGATTGCACCCGCAAGCAGCAGGTTGCGAAGCAGGAATAGCAGGACAGCGATGACGCGGCCGGCTCGCGGTCCGCGCTCGAGCACGGGCACGCGAGAGAAGACAATCGCTGGAGGACGATGGCGGCGCCGCCAGATCCACCAGATAGGCAAGGCAAGGAGGAGCAGGAGCGCCCAGGGCAAGACGAACTGAAGGCCGGCAAACCAGCTCATGCCGCCCTCCCCGCACTCGGGGCTGCAGCGGGTGCGGGTCTCGTTGCCGCATGCTCGTGCGCAACGATGGCGCGCGCCTCGCGCCCGAGCTCGCGGGCGCGCTCGTTCGTCACGGCGCGTCTCGCGAACTTGATCAGGTCTGCCTCGTTGAGCGCGCGCACGAGGCGTTCGTTAGGCACGGCGCGTTCGCCGCGCATCGTCGTCAGAAGCTCGGTGCTCGTGAGCGAAAGCGAAGCCGTGGCGTACCGCGCGGCGAGGTAGTCCCGCAGCACCTCGACCACGAGCGCGACATAGCGACCGCGTTCGCCCGCATCGACGAGTCCGAGCCGTTCGATGCGTGCGAACTCGCGCTCCGCGCGCGCGAAGGGATCGACGACGACGACAGGACGTTCGCGTTTCCGGCGCCGCAGCCACCACCAGAGAAGCAGCAAGAGCAACGCAAGGGCGGCGAGCGCGGCCCACAGCCACCAAACGGGCGTACCGAACTCGTAGAGTGCTCGCGCCGGCTTGGGCACGCGGAGCGCCGAATCCGCGGGAAGCACGCTTTCCACGAATACTTTGTGGCCGGTGATGGCGATGCGTCGTGTGCGCCCGCCAAGGGTGACGACGACGTCGCCCAACGTGATCGATTGATCGCCGATATCCCATGCTGCGACGCGATAGTAGCCCCATTGGACGACCCCTCCCGAATCGGGACGCATCTCGACACGAACGGGGTCAAGACCCTGCACCGAGCCGGTCGAATCCGGAGCTTGCGGGAAGGTGATCGTCGCACCCAACGGCGCACGCACGCCGATCTGTACCAGAAACGGGTCGCCGATGCGCACGGTGTCCGGCTCGATGCCAACGGCCGCTTGCACCGCGATCGGCGCGCCAGTCGCTTGAGCCAGTGCCTGCGCCCAGGGAGCACCGAACGCAATGGCGACGAGAAGAGACAGAAGCCGTTTCGTCATCGACGATGCGACCTCGTTTCTCGCGACCGGAAAAAGCGTAAGAGCGGCTCGATGATCCCCGCCTCGGTGCTGATCGGGATCTCGTCGATCGCGAGCCGGCGAAGCAGATGCCGTCGCTTCTCGAGGTCGTCCGTCGTGC
>DATEGN010000367.1:0-4773 GCA_035280125.1 Gemmatimonadaceae bacterium
CAATCCCACGCGAGAACAACGTGGGTACTGGCTGGTGGGAGAACGCGTAGCTCAACCTATTACCATCCAGTGACTTGGCGTTCGATTGCCGACGGCACACTTCTTAGCTGTCTTTGACCCGACCAGCACTCGGGAACAATCCATGCTCGACGACCTCCGAATCGCCGCACGCGCAATGGTTCGAGCCAAGGGGCTCGCCGCCGCCGCGATACTCTGTCTCGCCCTCGGCATCGGCGGCGCGACGATCGTCTACAGTATCTCCGACGCGCTCGTGCTGCATCCCGTTCCGACTCCGGACCCTTCCGGACTCATTATGATCGCCGAGGTGGCACCCGCGGGTCCTGGTCCGGACGACGCCTTCATGGCGCCGGCGAATTACGTCGATCTCTCGCAGCGCAATCGGAGCTTCCGTGAGCTGGCCGCGTTCAGGGAGCTGGACGCGAGCCTCACCGGCATCGATCAACCGGAGCGCGTCACAGGCTTCCGCGTCACGCCGAGCTACTTTCACGTGCTCGGTGTCCGCCCTGTGATGGGACGCGTCTTCACGAACGATGACGCGCGATACACCGACTCGCCTAACGTCGTCATCCTCAGCGACGGCCTCTGGCGCCGTCGCTTCGCCGCCGATCCGGGAATTCTCGGCCGCGTCGTGCGCATCAATGACCTTCCGCGAACGATCGTCGGCGTAATGCCGCCCGATTTCGTGTTCCCGCCAGGCGCCGAGTTGTGGACACCGTTGTCGGTCGACGGTGCATTCGGTCGCGAGCGCGACGGTCGCGTGCTGCGCGGCGTGCTTGCGCGGCTAAAGCCCGGTGTGTCGCTCGCGCGAGCACGCGCCGACGTACACGGCATCATGCTCGAGCTCCAGCGCGAATACCCTAACGACGACGGCAAGTGGGACATGCGGGTCGAGTGGGCGGACGCGTTCTATGGCCAGCACACGCGTCCTTTGATGCTGGCAGAGCTGGCGGCAGTGGGGCTCGTCTTGCTCATCGCCTGCGCGAACGTCGCCAATCTATTGCTCGCGCGCGCCACGACGCACGCTCGCGAGATCGGCCTTCGCGTGGCATTGGGCGCGTCGCGCGGCCGCATCGTGCGTCAACAGCTCGCCGAATCGCTGCTGCTCGCGTTTGCGGGCGGTGTGCTCGGAACGCTGCTCGCCGTATGGGGGATCGCGGCAGTGCGCTCGATTCTCCCCGCCGAGCAGGCGCGGTTCAATCCAGGCTGGACGCGCATGGAAGTGAACGCGAGCGTGCTGGCGTTCACCGCCGCGATTTCGATTCTGACGGCACTCATCGTTGGCGTCGTGCCCGCACTCGTCGCGAGCGGCGCCGATCCACACCAGGCGCTGAGCGAGAGCGGACGGAGCTTTTCGCCGAGCCGCTCACGACACCGGTTGCGAGGCCTACTCGTCAGCGCCGAAATGGCGTTGGCGCTCACGATGCTCGCCGGCACGGTCGTCACGGTGCGCGGATTCATTGCGCTCGCGAAAGAAGCACCGGGCTATCGCACCGACCATGCGCTCACGATGGAGCTCACGGCGCCCATCGTGCGATATGGAACGATCGCTGCCGCCGAAGCGATGTACGAGAATGTGCTCGCGGCAGTGCGTGCGGAGCTCGGCGTCGAGGACGCGGCATTCACGACGGTCCTGCCGCCCGAGTGGAATGAACACGGAGACCGGATCTTCCTCGAAGGCGAGCGGCGCCCAACGCGCAGTGAGCCTGCACGAACGCCGCGCTCGCAGATCGCGACCCCAGGCTATTTCGCGACGATGGGAATTCCGCTCTTGAGCGGACGCTTGTTCACGACACTCGATGATTCGATCTCGCGCGCGGTGATCGTGGTCAGCGAATCGATGGCACGCAGCTATTGGCCTGGTCAGAGCCCGCTCGGCAAACGGATCGGCTGCGCTTGTAACGACACGACGATGTTGGCGGTTGTCGGTGTGGTTGGAGACGTGCGCTTCAACCCCAATGTCGGGCCGGCGGCCGCGCCGACCTACTATCTGCCGGTCGCGCAGGCGCACCCCTGGCGCACGATGTCGCTCGTCGTTCGTACCCGAGAGGACCCTGCGGCGATGATGCCGCGCATCGAACGGGCGATCGCGAACGTTGCGCCGACCGTGGCGCCCGGC
Source organism: Gemmatimonadaceae bacterium (assembly GCA_035280125.1). Taxonomy (GTDB): domain Bacteria; phylum Gemmatimonadota; class Gemmatimonadetes; order Gemmatimonadales; family Gemmatimonadaceae; genus AG2. Next base: position 2,138 of record DATEGN010000367.1, read on the forward strand.
AGTGTGTTCACGCTCGACTACCTGCAGGGCATGTCACTCTCGCCCCAGCGCATCACGAGCGAGATGATGGCTGCCTTCGCGGTCGTCGCGCTGCTGTTGGCGGCGATCGGCATTCACGGTGTCATGTCCTATACGGTTGCACAGCGTACGCACGAGATCGGCGTGCGCACGGCGCTCGGCGCGCAGTGGTCCGACATCTTACGCAGCGTCCTCGGCGGGTCGATGCGATTCGTCGTGATCGGCATTGCGATCGGCATTGTTGGCGCGGTGCTGATGACGCATACGCTGGCGCACCTGTTGACGCAGCTCTCGCCTAACGATCCAGTGGCGTTGGGAGCGGCGGTCGTGGTGCTCGCGTCGGCCGCGCTTGCCGGGAGCTACCTGCCGGCGCGCCGCGCAATGCGGGTCGATCCAGCGATCGCGCTGAGACGGGACGCGTAGCGGCGGGGGCCGGAGGCAGGAGCGGGGTGCGGATGCGCGGCCGATCGACCGGCACGCCCTTGCATCGGTCAGCAAACCGCGAAAAGATAGCACGATGATGTTTCACTTCATCGACCGGCGCGGCGTCGATTGGATGGTCATCCCCGGTTTGCCGGCCGGCCATCCGGATGCCAACGAAGGCGCGGAGGCCCTCGCTCCGATCCCGATCGGCTTCACGTTTCGCGCAAGCACGGGCGAGTTGCGCGTGCTTGCGCGTGCGGAGATCCGGCGCACGGCGGCGCTGATGCCTAACGTGGCGCCCTGGCGAGGGGGGCCGCGTCTCCACCAGGTGACCACTGCCGACTGGGAGTCGCTACTCGATCAAGCGCGACCCTGGCCATAAGCGCCGCCGCAGTTGGCAAAACGAAAGCGCACGATGCATTGGCCCGTGCGCTACTCGTCCAACAAGTTGAATTCTTGCTGGTGTGTCAGCTATCGCGCTGCCGAAATCACCAGCCTGAACCCATCCGGATCGCGCAGACGAAGGACGCGCGTACCCGAGACATCTTGCGGCTTTCCATCCAGGGTCCCACCTCGCTGGACGATCGCTTCGGCGAGCGCGTCGATGTCCTGCGCCGTCGTGAACTGGAGCGTGAAACCGGCACCTTTCACCTTGTCCCAGCCAGTGCCGGCGTCATCCTGGGTCAGGAGGATGCGCACGTCGCCTGCTTTCAGGGCGATGCCAGTCAGTTTTCCGCGAGTCTCGAACTTCTCGTCGACGAAGAACCCGACCTTGTCGCGGTACCAGATGAGACTTTTCTGAATGTCTTTCACTGCCAGAGAGGCCGAGACCGTTCGGGCACGGAAAGTTTCAGGCTCCGCCCGCTGGGCGAGGCCGTTGGGGATCAGGGCACGTGTTGGCATCAACCCTCATGCATCAGAGACAGATCCAGCTACGTTAGGCTCGGCGTCGAGACCGAGTCCGCAGGTGTGAGTGCCAACTTTAAGAAACACCGGAATACAGACCTGTAGCGCGGCTCACCAGGGCAGCGTGATGATTTCTCCTCGCGTTTTCAGTGCGCCAAACGCCCTAGGACACTCTGCCCTGGCCCGTGATTCGTATTGGAGTCACTTTGCATAGTCGATGCGCGTTCAGAAAGTTGTGACTCATCGCATCGACGCCCGCGCGGCGAAGGTTCACGCGCGACGTCACAAACCAGAAACACTCAACGAACGTGGTCAGCTCGAACGAGCCACCAACGCTTCTCGAACGGGCATGGGCCCAGCGCGAAGAGACCGTCTACCCCGCGCTCTTCGGTGCCCTCGAGCCTTCGATCGCTCCGCTCGACGCAGCGTTGTTTCGAGACATGTTCCGCCAGGAGGCGATCGACCCACGCTGGCTGCATGTCGGCGTCTTGATCGCGCCACCGACCGCTGCTCGTGCGAGCTGGATCTACATGTCTTCCGGGTTGTCGAATCCGTGGGAGAGCGACGAGCCGGAGGAGCTCTCCGGACTTGGATGCGAGCTCATTCTCGAGGCGCCAACTCGTGCCGACTGGCCAGTTCTCCGACTACAACATGCGATCGCGTTCGAGATTCTGCTCGCCGCCGGTCGGTATCCGGGGCGGGAGCGATTGGGGAGGTATGATCGTCTACCACTCCGCTCGCCGATCACGTTCACCGGCGACTCACTGCTTCGCTTCTTGTTGATTGCTCCGACGAGCAGTCCCGCCTCATTCTTTCAGTTGGAGTCCGGCCAGGTCGAGTTGATGACGCTGGTTGGCATCACCGAAGACGAGGCCGAGTTTGCGCGCACGCATGGCGGGGACATGCTCGTCGAGCAGCTGCAGCGAGATGGCGCGTTCCCTGTCACGCTCCCGGAGCGACACTCGGTCCTATCGAAGGATGAATGATCAATGGCTGAGTTTGCAACACTCTAACGAACAGAGTGATATGGGCCATCGCTTCACCGTTGGCGATTGCGTGCGTGTACCAGATGGGCGCATCGGACGCGTCCGCGCCATTGAGGCTGGACGCTATCGCATTCGCGTTCAGCGCCGGACGAGTAAGACGCACCAGTTCCTCTTGCTCCGCGCCGGCGATCTGACGCGCGTCAAATGCCCGACTGGTTGGATGAGCCCCGATGGATATCGACGCTACTTGAAGCCGACGCTCGCGAAGCTCCGTCGACGTCAGCGCGCGGCCAAGAAGCGCAA
>DATEGN010000368.1:0-2902 GCA_035280125.1 Gemmatimonadaceae bacterium
CCACCAAGTACCAGCATTACCGTTGCTGCCATGACTCGTATTGTTTTTCGGCTCTCTACCGCGCTCGCCATCTTTCTCGCGTTTCAAGCGAGCGCTGCGCAATCGGTACCGTCGCCTGCCTCGTCGCGGACCCTCGCAACGATCGACGGGATCGTCAGCGATACCAGTCTCGCTCCGCTCCACGCCGCGTTCGTATCCATCGTCGGAACGCCGCTCCGTGTCGGTACGGGAGACAATGGACGATTCCGGATCACGAACATCCGTGCCGGCCATTATCTGGTGATCGTCAAGCGTGTCGGCTACCGCCCGGTGTCGGGCGTCATCGAGGTGACACCGGGCGACACGCTGCGTGTTGCCTACACGCTGGAGCCGGTCGTGACCACGCTGGCCACGGTGACGGTGAGCGAGAAGCCGTTGTCCGGGCGGATGACGGATTTTCTCACGCGACGCAAGGCTGGCTTCGGCGAGTTCATGACCCAGGAGCAAATCGAGGCGAAGAACGCCGTGTACGCGACCGAGTTGTTTCGCAACTTCAAAACAATCAACGTGTCGCCCATCACCTCGAGCGTCGTGACGCAGTATTACGCGCTCAGCCATCGCGAAGGGGCGAACCCGACTCTCGGGGCGTGCCCGATGACGGTCTATCTCGACCAGGTGCTGCTCCCGACGCCGTTCAATCTCGATCTACTGCCTTCTCCAAAAGACATCGCCGGCATCGAGGTCTACTCCGGCCCGTCGACAACGCCGCCGCAGTTCGCAGGACTGGATCGCGGTTGCGGCGTGATTCTCGTTTGGACACGAGATGGGAGTCCGGCGAGTCCTTAGAGAGCAGAAGAGCGAGCCGTTCTCGGCTCGCCCTTCGATGGTCTATCGGTATCCAGCTGCCTGCATGTCGAACAGCTCGGCGTACAGCCCGCCCTTCTGGAGCAGCTCTTCGTGCGATCCCTGTTCGGTTACGGCCCCGTTCTGCAATACTACGATCCGATCGGCCATCCGCACCGTCGAAAACCGATGTGAGATGAGGATCGCCATCCGCCCACCGATCAACTCCGCGAAGCGAAGAAAGACCTCATACTCCGCGCGGGCATCGAGCGCCGCCGTCGGCTCGTCGAGGATGAGTAGTTGCGCATCACGCATGTACGCGCGCGCGAGCGCGACCTTCTGCCACTCGCCGCCCGAGAGATCGACGCCCTGCTCGAATCGCCGGCCGAGCATCTGGCGATAGCGCGCTGGGAGGCGAGGCAGCAGCGATGCCGCGAGTGACCGCTCAGCGGCGCTCGCGACGGCTGGATGCGGCTCGACTGACGCGTCCTCCTCGCGCGGGGCACTGTCGAGATACTCGCGCGCGCTGTCGATTTCGCCGACGGCGATGTTCTCGTCGAAGCGCATGTCGTAGCGCACGAAGTCCTGAAAGATCACGCCCACGGCTTGGCGAACCGACGCGAGGTCGTACTCCCGAAGATCGCGTCCATCGAGCAGAATGCGACCTTCGGTGGGGTCGTAGAGACGACTGAGCAACTTGACGAGCGTGGTCTTGCCGGCGCCGTTGAGACCAACGAGGGCGACGCGCTCTCCAGGGCGCAGGCTCAGGTCTACATGCCTAACGGCCCACCGATCGCTGCCGGGATACGAGAAACCGACGTCCTCGAAAACGAATCCCTCGCGAATCGGACGTGGCACGGGCGGCGCGCCGGGCCGCGCCGTAATCGTCGGCTTCATCTCGAAGAAGGTGAACAGGTCCTTGAGATACAGCGCCTGTTCGGCAACCGAGCTCACGCCAAGTAAGAGACTTTGAATCGAGCTGCGCCCGCGCTGGAAGGAGCCGGCGAGGAAGGTCAATGTTCCGACGCTGATCGCACCGAGCACGGCGCGAACGAGCATCAACACATAGGCGGCGTAATAACCACCGGTACCAACCAAAGACAACAGCGCGCCTACGCCAGCCCGTTTATATGAAAGAATCTTGTTCTCGTCATAGAACAGGTCAGAAAGCACTCGGTACCGCTCGATCAGCCAAGGCGCGAGACCGAAGATCTGAACTTCCTTCGCCGTTTCGTTACTCGCGCCGACGTACCGCAGGTAGTCGAGCTGGCGCCGCTCGGGCGTTCGGCGAAAGAGCAGGGAATATTGCAGCGAGGCGAAGTGCGCTTCCCCGACGAACGCCGGCAGCGTCGCCAACACCAGAAGGACGAAAAGCCAGACACTGAACGCGAGGAGCGCGGCGCTGAGTGTGATCAGTGTCAGCGCGTCTTGCGCGAGGGTGAGGACCTGCGCGAGCAGCCCGATTCGGCCCGTGGTGTTTCGACGCGCCCGCTCGAGGTGATCGTAAAACTCGGGATCCTCGAACTGTGCGAGATCGAGCGTGGCGGCGTGCTCCATGAGCCGGATGCTCATCCGGTTCGTGAAGAGATCGCCCAGCAGTCCTTCGACGAGCTGCGAGGCTCGGCCGAGGGCGTCGCTCCCGACGGCGATGGCGAGCTCGATACCCACCAAAAGCCCGAGTCGCCGCCAGTTCGGCCCCGCTCCCCGCGCGCGAATCACTTCATCGATGATCAGCTTTCCGATCCACAGCGTCGCGACGGGTACGAACGCGCGTATGAGGCGGAGCACGCCCGTCGCGAAGGTGAGGAGGCGGTCGGTCTGCCAGACCAGCTCGAGGAGCGCCGGCACATACCGCATCGCGGCGAATCGCTCGCGCCAGGTAAGGCGCTCCGGTTTGCCGTTCGCGATCGGATGTAGTCGAGTAGCCATCTGCCTTCTAAGCTACTCGGCTAACTGGAGCAGGCACCTGCTCGAACGGGTGGAAGCATAGGTGCTAGGTGCTAGGTGCTATAACAACAACGGAGCCACTTGCACCTAGCACCTAGGACCTCACAAGGCGATAGTTTCCCGCCCATGTTGA
>DATEGN010000369.1:0-6861 GCA_035280125.1 Gemmatimonadaceae bacterium
CGCCCTCGATGTGACCCTCGATCCACCAGCCGTCGAGCACCGAGAGACTCGGCACACCGTTGAGAGCTGCCTTCATGCCGCTCGTGCCCGAGGCCTCGAGCGGCTTCATCGGGTTGTTGAGCCAGAGATCGACGCCGGCGACCATCTTCGCCGCGATCTCCATCTCGTAGTTCTCGACGTAGACGATCTTCACCGCGTCGGCGAGCTTCACCGACGCCTCGTGAATGCGGCGAATGAGCTCCTTGCCGCCGACGTCGTGCGGATGCGCCTTGCCGCCGAACACGATCTGGATCGGTCCGATCGAGTCGGCGATCTGCAACAGCCGCTCGGGATTAGAGATCACTAAATCGGCGCGCTTGTACGGCGTCGCGCGACGCGCGAAGCCGATCGTGAAGACTTTCGGATCCAGCGCGACGCCATTGCGTTTCTCAATTTCGCGCAGGAGCGCCTGCTTCGCCTCCGCGTGCGCGGCGCGAATCTCCTGGAGCGGAACGCCGATCGCGTACCGCAGATAGTAGTTGTCGGCCCGCCACTCCGGAATCCGCCGATCGAAGAGGGCCTGAAACGACGGCGACGTCCACGTGGATGCATGGACGCCGTTCGTGATCGAGTTGATCGGGTAATGCGGGAACATCCCTTGCGACACTTCCCGATGCTTCATCGCCACGCCGTTGACGAAGCGCGACAGGCGAAGCGCGAGGTGCGTGAGGTTTAGCGTTCCATCATCGATGCACTGCGCCTGCTCGAGCAGCGCGACCTGGTCGGCGCCTAACACATGGCGCACCATGTCGACCGGGAACTTGTCATGACCGGCCGGCACGGGCGTGTGCGTCGTGAAGACGACGCGACGCCGAACGGCATCGATGTCCGTTTCGTCGAGCTCGAAGCGCGCGCGCCCGTCGAGCTGCCACTCGAGAAGGCACAGCGTCAACAGCGCCGAGTGGCCTTCGTTGAGGTGATAATGCACCTCGCCGTTGTAGCCAAGCGCGCGGAGAATCGCTGCGCCGCCCATCCCGAGGACGACCTCCTGACAGAGGCGATAATGGCTGTCGCCTCCGTAGAGATAATCGGTGAGCGTCTGATCCCACGGCGTGTTCTCCGGAACAGCAGTGTCCAGGAGGAAAACGGGAACCTCATGGCCGGAGACTCCCCGGATGATGTACCGCCACGCACGGACGCGAACCGTGCGTCCCTCGATCTGCACCGACGCGCTGACCGGCAGGAGATCGAGCATGTCTTCGGGACGCCACGCGACCGGTTGCTCCGTCTGCGTGCCGGCCTGATCCAGATGCTGCTCGAAATAACCCTTTCGATGAAGCAAGGTGATGCCGATCATCGGAACCGCCAGATCGGCCGCGGAACGCAGCGTATCACCCGCCAATACACCAAGGCCGCCACTGTACGTGGGAACTGCCTGCTCGAGGCAGATCTCCATCGAGAAGTACGCGACCGTCGAATTTATAGAGACCAAAGTCATTGAATCCCCAATCAAATAAAACGGAACTAACGAATCCTCATACACCTGGGATGAATAGACGCTTCAGCGGTTGGAGCTAAACCCGCCTCCCGACGGCTGAACCATGCGTTCCCCAAGTGGATCGTATTGGATTACTCGTTGAGTATTCCGTGCCAGCGCATCGGCTGTGCCGGCCTGAGCCTCAGCGCTTGAAAACGGCCACATAACTATCGCGGGATCCGTCATCGGAAATCCCGCGTGTGAACTGCCCGATTGCTACAGAACTCTTGACGATCGAAGCAACAGCGAGAAACGATCTCAGAACCCCTACGGACTGAGCAGTACGGCCATCGGAAGTGCCGTCAAAATGTGGCCGGGACCGAGCGATGTCGAGCCATCCGGGAGAGAGATATTTCGCTCTCGCAGTACGTCGCGGTATGAGCCCGCCCGCAGCGAGGTTGGGAGCACAAGCTCAGTGTCTCCCCAATCCGGAACGGAACCATCGACACGCATGTGTCGCGCGAACAAACGCGGCGCGACAACGAGCAGCTGCGTTTTGTCTGCGGTGCGTAAGAACGCGACGAGATTCGTCGCCAGGGAGCCGCGCAGCTCGATCGGCTCGTAGGATCCGCGACTGAAAAGTGCTGCGCGCTCGCGTCGAATGTTGAGCAGACGCTGCAACACTGCGAGCTTGAGCCGCTCGTCGGACGGGTGCAGCGACTCGAGTGACTCGAGGCGCACTGGCTCGAGCAGCGTTGCGCGTTTCGCGTAATCCACCGGGCGACGGTTGTCTGGATCCACGAGTGTGAACGTCCACAGCTCGTCCCCTTGATACGTATCCGCCACGCCTGGAGCGGTCATCTGCAGCACGATGCGCGCGAGCGCGTTCACGTGACCGGCGTTCGCGATCTTCGCGACGAATCGGGCGACGTCGGCGAGGAAGGGCGCATCGTCGCCACCGGCGAGAATCGCCGCGATGAACTGTCTCAGTGCGCTCTCGTAGGCGTCGTCGGGCTCCGTCCAGCTGGTCCGCGTTTTGGCTTCCTTCACCGCCTTGAGCATGTACTGCTCGAGACGTGCGCGTGCCGAGTCGAACCAGGCACGATCGGGAAGATCGTCGGCGCGCCGGCCCGTGCGCGGCGTGGGCCAGATACCGATGAGCGTTTGATAAACGAGATACTCGGTGTTGGTATCCGGCGCGAGTCGCCCCTTGACCGTCGCGCGATGCCGTCGATTGAGCCGCCGCCAGCGCGCGACGCAGCGTTGCCACTCGGGCGCGCACTCGGTGAGCACGTCGAGTCGAGCGCGCACGTCGGCGCTGCGCTTGGTGTCGTGTGTGTTGACGCAGGTCAGTGAGGACGGCCAACGGCACGCGCGCTCGAGGTTGGCGCGATGGAACCGGCCGACGGCGTCGTCGAGCGGGCGATCCGGCGCTCCGCCAACTTCGTTGCGCGAGACGAGCGGCACATAGACATAGAGCGCCGTGTCCTCCACGCCCTTCGCCGCCGCCGGGCCGCTCGTCTGCTGCAGCCGCTGGACGAATTCGAGGTTCTTCCAGCCGAGCACCGCGTCGCGAACGACGTCGACGGCGTTCGATCCAGCGCCGCCGCGCTGGTGAGCGATCTCCGTCGCGCGCTCGACGACGGTGAAGTCCTGCGGATCCGGGGCCGGCGCACGGTCGTCCACATATGTGCGGTAGACCGGCAGCGCCGCAATGAACTGAACGATGCCTTCGTCGAGAGGGGAGACGGGCAACAGCTCCGCGTTCCCCGTCCCCTGTCCCCCGCTCCGCGTCAACAGACGCGCGACACGCCGAACATCGGCGCGCAGCGGACCCTCGAGAACCCTGGTCTTGCCGGCCCACGCGACATCGGCGAAAGTGCCAGTCGTTAGGCGCCGCGCCGATCGATAGGCTCGCTCGACCTGCGCGTAACCGGCTGGGTCGAGAAAGACATCCTCGATGTCGTTCAGGAACTCGTACCCTGTCGTACCCTGCACCGGCCAGCTTCGGCGCAGCTGCTCGCCGAGCGACAGAATCTTCTCGACGACGATCGGGAATGGCGCTTGTCCGGCGACCGCCCGCCGCCGTTCCTCTACGGCGCGCCGCAGCTCCTCGAGGTAGCCTAACGGGTCACGCAAGCCGTCGACATGATCGACGCGCAATCCGTCGACCAGTCCTTCCCCAACGAGTGCCAGAATAAATTCGTGCGTCGCCGCAAAGACAGCAGGATCCTCCTGGCGCAACGCCACGAGATCGTTCACATCGAAGAACCGCCGGTAGTTGATCTCGTCCGGCCCTCGGCGCCAAGACGTCAGTCGATAGTGCTGAGACTCGAGCAACGCATGAAAGCGCCGCGCTCCTACTCCATCATCCCCTGACAGAAAGATCTTTGTATCAGTGACCGCAATCGGATCGAATTTCGCGAGCTGCAGCTCCTCGGGCAGAGTCGCCGGATCCACGGGCCACGAGCTCGCGCCCAGACAGAGCCGCGGCATCTTCTCTTTCACGTCGAGCGTGATGTCGCCGCGAGCGAGCACGGCCTCCAGCTCATCAGGCAATACGGGAAGCACGATCTTGTGCTGCCCTGCGGCCCAATCGATGTCGAACCATGGCGCATAACGAGAGTGGACGCCGTGCGCCAGCACGTCTTCCCAGTACGGATTGCTCGGCCCGGCCCCCATGTGATTGGGCACGATGTCGAGCAGAATCCCCATGTCGTTCGCGTGCAGCTCGGCCGCCAGTGCGCGCAGGTCGTCGCGCGTCCCGACCTCCGGGTTGATGCGCGTGGGATCGACGACGTCGTAGCCGTGCATGCTGCCTGGCCGCGCGGCGAGAATCGGCGAGCAGTACAGATGCGAAATGCCGAGCCGCGCGAGGTACGGCACGATGCCACGTGCATCGTTCAGCGTGAACTGTTTGTTGACCTGCACCCGATAGGTCGCGCGGAGCGGCGCGCGCGCCGCGGCATGCGGGTCAGTCACTACTCGAGCTCCGGCCGGGGCAGCGGAGTGCGCGTCGGACTTCGGAGCTCGCCTGAATCTGCTCGAGCGTCATCGACATCTTGCGCGTCCAGCTCGAGTGTTTGTCGGGGCCGACGCCGGGCACGTTCACCGCATCGAGCTCGCCGGCGAGATCGTCCAGCGAGATGCCGACGAGAGCTGCCGGCGTTTTGCAGAGGAACTCGTGCACCGCGGCCCGGAGCTCGACGTCGTTAGGTTCCGGCACCCCGTTCCCCACGCCCTCCTGCCCGCGCACGAGCGTTCCCTCGCGTGTGAGCCGCGCGACGAGCGCGCCCTTGTCGCGCTGGCGATCGGCGAGCGCCGCTGCCTTTGCCTCCCTGCTCTCGATGAGTCCGACGCGCGCGCGATCTTCAATGTCCTGACCACGCCAGAATCCCGCGAGCGTCGCCATGTCGTGCGTGTTTGCCGTGGCGAGCGCGAGTGGAGGGTACTGCTCGGATGACCGAAACGCGCCGCGCCTGTCGCGCTCGAAATAGAGAACCTTCGATGACAGGATGCCCCATTTCTCGAGCGCGGGCGGAATTTCTTTCGGCACGGTGCCCAGGTCTTCGCCGACGACGAGTGCGTTCTGCTTAACGCTTTCGAGCGCGAGAATGCCGAGCAGATCATCGGACGGCGAGCGGACGTACGCGCCTTCCTTCCCGGTCTTCCCTTCGGGAATCCAGAACAGGCGAAAGAGTCCCATGACGTGATCGATCCGCAGCGCGCCAGCATGACGAAACCCGCTCTGCACGAGCCGAATGAAGTAGCGATACCGATCGCGGCGCAGCGCGCGCGCATCGATGGGCGGCAGACCCCACTTCTGCCCCGTCGCCGAATACGGATCCGGTGGCGCGCCGATGCTCGCGCCCTGGACGAATAGCTGCGGCGTGAACCAGCTGTCGGCGCCGCCGGGCGAGGTACCGATTGCCAAGTCTTGATACAGACCGATCGGCAGCTTCGCGCGACGCGCAGTGCTCGCGACTTCGCCGAGCTGCTGATCGAGCTCGAACTGGATCCAGCGATGCAGGTCTATTCGCTCGGAATGCGCGCGCTGGATCTCCTTGACTGCTTCAGACGACGAATCGCGCAAGGGCGACGGCCACTCGCGCCAATTCCAACTTCCGCGGTTCTCGGCAATGGTCACGAACGTTGCAAATCCAGTCAGCTCGGGATCGTTCTCGCGGACGTACTCGTCGTACGCGGCGACGCGCGTTCTCGAGCGAACGAATACGCGATGCAGCTCCTCGAGCATCGGCATCTTGAGCGCCATCACCTGCTCGTACTGCACGTGAGGGACGTCGCGCAGGGCCTCGAGCTCCGCTTCGAATTCCGGATGATCGAGCCTCTGTGCTACGTTAGGCGCTTCATGCAGCTCGGGAATGGCCTCGATGTCGATATAGATTGGGTTGCGAAAGAGTCGGCTCACCGGGCTGTATGGGCTGATGCCTTCGCCCATGTTCGCGAGCGCGTGCAACGGATTGACGCCGACGAACGCTCCGCCGAGCGAGCCGGTCCAGTCGATCAATCGCCGCAGGTCACTGACGTCACCGACGCCCCAATTCTGCTCGCTGCGTACCGTGTAGAGATTCGCGACCAGACCGAACGCACGCCGCTCATCGAGCAGGTCGCGAGGCAGCACGCACCGCGACGGCACGACGATGAGTGTCTGCTCCGCGGTGCTCGAGCGTCGGCCGGTGTCAACTGTGAGGCGGAGCTGATGATATCCGATCGCGGGATAATCCGGCCATGGAATCGACAGCTCGGCGAAACGGCCGCTGGGCCAAACGCCATCGACTGTCCGTTGGTCGCCGGACTCCAGCTTCAGCTCGAGTCGCCACCGCGCCGTCGCGTTAGGCGGAGACGCGAGGCGGGCGTCGAGGCGACGAACGGCCGAATCGTCGTTCTGCTCCACGACGTGCACCGGCGCGATGAGCTCCCGCCGCTCGGCGAGCCGGAGCGCGCGCAGTGCGGACTCGGCCGCTGCTTCCCTGGTCGCATCGAAGCCCATCGCCGCCAGCAGCGCGGCTCGCGACTCGGCCGACGTCTCACGCCACTCCGTGCCGGTTTGATCGAGATACTTCGGAATGATCCCGACCGCATCGGCCAGTCGTCGTAAGGCAGAAACACGACTCTTTGTTGCCACCTAGCTCTAGCCCCTTGCCCCTTGGGCCCGCACTCCTGAGAGCGTTGTGAGAGGCCGCTGAAGCCACTGACACGACGCTGAAACCGCTGACGTTCTCCTCAGCATCGAGGCCTCCACGCACCTGGAGAGTTCAAAAGTTTTGGGAAAGGGTTCGAACACAGAACGTTATTCGCTCGCATTCGCGTGATTCGCGTCCTAAGCTCTTGGACTCGCCAGTCGGCGCAGGTTGATGGAATCGACGAAACCGACCCAGCCCCTA
>DATEGN010000370.1:0-3094 GCA_035280125.1 Gemmatimonadaceae bacterium
CAGGGAATCGGTGACGCCTTCGCTGCAGTTCCGGTGAATGCTCCCGTCAAGCCAGCCATTGGCCCCGTCCCCGCGGCACCCGTGCCCCCACCCCCCGCTCCCGCGAGGGCCGCACCGACGCCATCATTCTCCGCGACTGCACCGACGCCGGTGATCACGCCGCGCATTCGCGCTGACGCGAGCATGGCGACCGCAGCAGCGACGCCCAATGCCCCCCAGAATCCGAATCCTGTGAACAGCTCCGCCTCTTCGACGCCTTCGCCTACACCGCCGTCGCGGCCGATGCCGAGTGGTCCGCGGAGCCGCACGCCCATCGGAGCACAGCGTGTCTCGACACCGCGCGATACGATGGCCGTGCTCGATCAGGGGATCGAGAGTCTGAGCTCGATCGCGGCGCATCCACTCAGCGACCCGGTGGACATCTCGGAGCAACCACTCGTGCCGATCGATGCGCTCTTGTATCGCGGCCGCGCAGCGATCGAGCGTGCGATCGAGCTGCGCGAAGAGATTCGGCGCGCAGGCGGTAATGCGAAAGACGACACGATGGCTGAGCTGTTCGATCTCCTGGATCTGGCGCTAGCGGAGTAATCAATGCGTTTTGGCTGGCGCGGGGTGCTCGGCATATTGCTGAGCATTGCGCTTCTCTGGTACGCGTTCCACGACATCGAGTGGGCTAAAGTTGCGGTCGCGATCCGCCACGCGAACCTGTGGTTGCTGCTGCTCTCCGCGATCGCAGCGACCGGGATATTCCCTTTACGTGCACGGCGTTGGCGCACGATCCTCGACCCGGTCGCGCTGCACCTGCCGATGGGACCGCTGTGGCGGGCGACGGCGATTGGCATGATGGTGAACAACGTCGCGCCGGCGCGCGCTGGAGAGCCTGCGCGCGCATACGTGCTCTCGCGCGAGGTCGAGCAGGTGCCGTTCTCGACCGCGTTTGCATCGCTCGCGGTCGATCGCGTGTTCGACTCCTTGATCGTGTTTTCGCTGATGTTCGGCGCGATGCTACTGCCGAGCTTTCCGAAAGGCGCCGCGGCGCCGGTGGCGCGCTATGCGATCTGGGGCGTCGTGTTCGTCTCGGTCGTCATTGTGGCACTCTACCTCATCGTGTACTTCCCGACGCAGATCATCTCGTTATTCGAGTTGTTCGCGCGTCGCGTCGCACCATCGTTCGAGGCACGCGGGCGCGACATTCTTGTCTCATTTGCGAATGGATTGAGCGTCCTTCGGAGTCCGCGTCGCTTCATTGCCGTGTTCCTTTGGGCGCTCCTCCACTGGCTGCTGAACGCCTTCGCGTTCTGGCTTGGGTTCCTCGCCGTGGGCATTCACGTGCCTCTCGCGGCAGCGTTCTTCGTGCAAGGAATCATCGTGCTCAGCGTCGCGATTCCCTCGAGCCCAGGCTTCTTTGGATTCTTCGAGGCGGCGGGCAAGTTCGCGTTAGGCATGTATGGGGTATCGGAAACGATGGCGGTGACGTGGGCGGTTGGCTTCCATGTCCTGTCGTTCATTCCAATCACGATCCTTGGCGGCTACTACTTTGCGCGAGCGGGACTGACACTGACGGAGTTGACCAAAGCCGGTAGTGACGGAAGCGAATCCGAGACGGGACCAACGCCGCACGACAGTGCGACGCGCTCTCCGCTCGAGCCGCCGGCCGCATGAATCAAATCGCGCGGGTCGCAGCGCAGGCAAAGGTGAATCTGCTCCTGCGTGTGCTCGCACGCGAAGAGAGCGGCTATCACTCGATCGAAACAGTCTTTCTTCGTCTCTCGCTCGCCGATGATGTCGCCGTGCGCGTGGGCCCGGACGTGAGCGGCCGGAGCCTCGACTGCAATGGCGAGGCACTGCCTGAAGGTGGGCTCGGACCACCAGAAGAAAACCTCGCGTATCGTGCGGCGTGCACGTACGCCGACGAAACCGGTTGGCCGACGACCTTCTCCATCGAGCTCACGAAGCAGATTCCGACCGGCGCGGGACTCGGCGGTGGAAGTGCGGATGCGGGTGCCGTGCTGCGCGCGCTCGATGCGATGTCGCCATCGCCACTGGGACATCGACTCGTCGAGCTCGCGCCATCCCTCGGCGCCGATGTCGCGTTCATGAGTATCGATAGTCCGATGGCCGTCGCGTGGGGCCGCGGGGAGCGCTTGTTGCCGCTACCCGCGCTCGCGGCTCGGCCAATCGTGCTGCTGATGCCAGCATTCGGCGTATCGAGCAAGGATGCGTACGGCTGGCTCGCACACGACCGCGGCGAGTATGGACCACGCAGTGCGGTGCTGCAGCCGAGCGAGCTTGATACGTGGGAAGGCGTCGCGTCGTTAGCGACGAACGACTTCGAGCCGGTCGTGAGTCGCCGTCATCCCGAAATCGTTTCATATGTAGAGGCGCTAAAGGGTGCGGGTGCGCTGCCGGCGATGATGAGTGGGTCCGGCTCGACGGTGTTCGGGGTCTTTACAGAGCCGGAACGCGCCATTGCGGGTGTGATGGCAGCGGCGCAGGCGAATCCTTCGATGAGCGCTCGCGGTGTCGTGGTCTGGACAGCGAGCCGCGTCGAGCGAGTGGAGGTGGAATCGTGACCGCGGCTTGACAGCTCGGCGCCCACTGTAAACGTTTACATCACAAAGAGCAGACCGCGTTTTGGCTGAGGTTTCCCGTATGCCGCGCGTTCTCGCATCCGTCAGGCCACGATTAGCGACGTCGCTCGCCTGGCCTAGGTCCCCGTTGCTCCAGTTTCGCGTGTACTCAACGACGGCGCACCGATCAGAGACACCGCGCGCTCGCTGCTTACGAACACTCTGACAATTGGCGTGTTACTTCCGGACCCCTAAGGAGAGTTCTTCTCTAGGTGATTCGCAGCAGCGATTTTCGCGCGCAACGCAGCGGTAGCATGCGCTGTTGTCGAGTTCAGACTCCGAGCAGCCGGCGCTCGGCGCAATGCGCGGGCGCGTGGATGGATTGAATGTGATGTCGCCTGATGGGACTAGCAGTCGGCGTTCGCGGCGGCGCGCATCACGCGCGCTCGGCTCGACGTCGATGGCAATTTCACTAAAACCGGTGCAAAGGGCGCTGGCCCGATTATCGCAGCGGGCACGGCCAT
>DATEGN010000371.1:0-3658 GCA_035280125.1 Gemmatimonadaceae bacterium
TGCCATTGTTCCCCCGTCCCCTGTTCACGTCTCCGGTCGCCGTCCTACCTCCACAACACGTGATAGAGCAGTGCACCCACAACCCCACCGATCGTCGGCCCGACAATCGGAATCCACGCATACCCCCAATCCGACCCACCCTTCCCCGCAATCGGCAGCACCGCATGCGCGATCCGCGGCCCGAGGTCACGGGCGGGATTGATCGCGTAACCCGTCGGCCCGCCTAACGACAATCCGATCGCCGCCACGATCACGCCGACCAACACCGGACCGAAACCCTTCTGAAGTTCTGACCCCGGCAAAAAGTTGCCCGGCGAGATCACCGCCAGTAACGCGAACACGAGCATGAATCCGCCGATCACCTCGGCGAGGAGGTTCGCACCCGGCTTGCGGATCGCCGGATTCGTCGAGAACACGGCGAGCTTGGCTCCGGGATCCGGCGTCACTGCCCAGTGTGGCAAGTACGTCAGCCAAACGAGCAACCCACCGAGAAAGCCGCCGGCAATCTGCGCGGCGATGTAGCCTGGCACCTTCTCCCAGGGAAAGGTCCCGATCGCCGCGAGCGCAATCGTCACGGCGGGATTGAGATGCGCCCCGCTGATGCTGATCACCGAGTACACTGCGATCGTTACCGCGAACGCCCAGCCTGCGGCAATCACGATCCAGCCGGAGTTGTATCCCTTGCTGCGTTCGAGGACCACGTTGGCGACGACACCGTCGCCGAGGATGATCAGGATTGCCGTGCCGAGCAGCTCAGCGAGGAGTGGGGACATGTTCGCGGGAGAGTGGCGCCAGAGGTAGAATTGCGGCAGCCTCGCGGCGCGTGATCTGGCCAAGCTTCAGCGGTCCGGAATTCTCGCGCGAACTGGCGTGTTCTGCTAGATCCTCATGAGAGCCGGAGAGCAGCGTGCTGCCAATGGTGGCCGACGTTCTGAGCCAAATTCTTCGTTTCGTCTGGCGAAAGGTCATCGGTGCGATCGATCGCTGGACGGATCCGCCGATCATGCGCCGACGCATCAATGCCGGGAGCGACAAGTATTTCGAGTGGCGAGCGGAGCACGAAGGCGACAGCGAGCTCGGTGATCTCTTCGATCCGGGGAACGAGCGAGGCGACGACGAGGACTGAGTAGCGTCCATCAGCCAACTCGGTATCGCGCCGACAATGAGTATTCACTCAACATGACATTGATCCGCACCACGCTCGCGCCTACCGGCCGCGAGCGGTAGCGGGTTACCAGTCTGGTGTGTGCGTGATCACACCAAACGATTTGTGCGGACAAATTTTGGGCAAATTCCCGGAATTTTTTTTGTTTGTCCGTTCATTTGCCTGCGCATGGCATATCCTCCGCAGACGCACGACAAGCTTCGCGGTCCGTTGATCAGGATCGCGAGCACGACACGTCGAATCTGTTGCCGGAGGAGTCAATGCTCGGGTCACCCCCTCGTTGCCCTACGCGAGGAGCGCTGTACGCTGCGCTCATCGCCCTCACCGCCAGTTGTCACGAAGGCATCTCTCGCAGTCTTGCCGTGCCTAACGACTCGGCGAGCGCTCACTTGGCGCGACAGTCGGCACCGGCCGTCATGGCCGCCAGCGCCGCGATCGCACCGACGATCTACCCAACCGACGGCTCCTTGGGATGGACCTTCAACGGCACGACCGACTCGCTTCGGTCCGGTGCCTTTACGACCAGCGACCTCCAGACGCCGGTTCTCGCCGCCACGGCTGGATGGCTGTGGGCACCCGGCGAAGGGCCAGGCCAGATCAATGCCGCCAAACGCGCGTATCCTGTCAGCACGAGCGCGGTCGGACCGTCGCTCTTCTTTACTCTCCCGTCCGCGCAGAAGCGCGTCTTCGTTCGCTTCATGTACGAACAGAGCAACCCGTTCAACTTCGACGGTACGACGAGCAATCAGGACTCGCTCAACATCGTTCGCTTCAGTGATCAGAATCAGCAGCCGATCCTCGCTGCGGCAGGCGCGCCCGGCGGCACCGTGATTGGCAAGTGGAACACCAGTTGGACGCGCTCGCCATTCCCGGCGTCGTCGTTCAATCTCAACTCGGCCCTTGGCCAATGGACGTGTTACGAAGTCATGCTCGACCTCAGCAGCCGTCGTCAGGCACACACGACGATGTGGGTGAACGGAAACGTCGTGCTCGATAACACGATCAGCGGCCGCCGCGTTCCGAGCTCGACGACCTCCATTCGCTACCTTCGCTTCGATGGCGCTATCAATAGCATGAAGAGCGTGTCGACCGCATGGTTCACGATGATCGGCGTGAGCGGTCAACAGATGGGATGTCCGTCCTCGGCGCCGCCTCCACCACCACCACCGCCGCCGCCGCCGTCGAGTGCCAGTCAGCTGGGCCTAACGACTCAGCCGTCGAGCACGGCGCGGAGTGGGGTGCAGTTCGCTCAGCAACCATTGGTGCAACTGCGCGACAGTGTCGGTAACCCAGTAAGTCAGGCCGGAGTCGCCGTCAGCGCCGCCATCGCGAGCGGCGGCGGCACATTGGGCGGTACGACCTCGGTCTTGACGGACTCCCTCGGCCGAGCTGCGTTCGGCAATCTCTCGATTAGCGGCACAGTCGGGGCACGCACGATCCGCTTTACATCGGGGACGCTCACCGCCGTGGTTTCCAGCACGATCAATGTCGGCGCCGGCCCGGCGTCGCAGCTCTCGATCACGACGCAGCCATCGAGCACCGCTCAGAGCGGCGTTGCCCTCGCTCAAGAGCCCGTGATCCAACTGCGCGACGCGGCCAACAATGCGGTGAGCCAGTCAGGGATGGTCGTGTCGGCTACCGACGCCAGCGGCGGTGGTACCCTAGGCGGGGTCACAGCCATCACAACGAGCGCATCGGGCGCTGCCGCATACACCAATCTCTCGATCACCGGCAGTGGCATGCAGACGCTGCAATTCACCGCACCCGGGATCACCTCAGTAACCTCGGCGGGGATCAGTGTCATGGCGAGCGGCGGCACCGGTGGTGGCTCGGTGCTCTTCAGCGAGAATTTCGACGATGCCAATTTTGGCTCGCGCGGGTGGTACGATCTGCCAAGTGGCGGGATCACGAGTCTCTCGAGTACGGACCACATCGCGGGGAGCACGCAATCGCTCCAGATGAACTTTGCCCAAGGCGCGACGAACCCGAGTCCGCGCACGGGCGCGCGCCATCTCTTCACGCCGAGTGACGGTGTGTATCTGCGCTACTGGGTGAAGCACAGTAGCAATTGGGCCGGGCCGGGCCAGCACCAGTTCTATTTCCTGACCACTGAGGACGACCAATACGTTGGGCCAGCGTGGACTCACCTGACGACCTATGTCGATGAACAGTTCCCGAGCGATGGCGTGCACGTGGTCCTGGGCGCGCAGGATGGGCAGAACATCGACGTCTCCCGACTGAATCAGGATTTGACGACGGTGACGGAGACGCGAGCGATTTCGGGATGCAACGGAAATCCGGACATCGGAACCGTGAACATCAGCTGTTTCCAGAACGCGGGCGTGTGGTCGAATCAGAAAGAATGGAAGTCGCCCCAGGCGGTGTTCGTGAACACCGCGGGAACGAAGTACTTCGGGGACTGGCACAAGGTCGAAGCGTATTTCCACCTGAATTCGATCGTGAACGGGATTGGGCAGCGCGACGGTGTGGCGC
>DATEGN010000372.1:0-5612 GCA_035280125.1 Gemmatimonadaceae bacterium
AACGAGATCAAGAATGTCGCGAGCGGCCTCACCATCCTGGCGAGCGCCGGCAACGCAGTAGAAGCAGCGAATCGAATTCTCATTCAAAACAACCTGTTCGATCGCGTTGGCGCGCCGGAGCTCGGTGGCGGGGGCGTACTCTGGGAGCTCGTCGAGAATCCAAGCGAGATCACGTTCGACCACAACACCGGCTTCGCCGCGAAGACGGCACTGATGTTCGATGGCCTTCAGAAGACCTATGTCGGGGTTCGGAACAATATCCTGAGCCGCGGCAACTACGGCATCTTCGGCAGCGATCAGGGCGAAGGCAGCCGCGCAATCGACTTCTATCTCCGAGGCTCGGTGGTGACGCACAACGCCATCATCGGAGCGCCAGCCAAGTTGTACCCCGACCACAATTTCTTCCCGGCGACACTCGCAGCCGTTGGGTTCTCGACGCCGGCTGCTGGCGAGTACAGATTGTCGAAGGCAAGCCCCTACAAGGATGCCGGTACTGACGGCCGAGATCTCGGTGCTGATATCGATTTGCTCAATAAGGCGACCGCGGGTGTTGTTCGTCAGTAATCGCTGCGGCTTTCCAGGTTATCGGCCTAGAGAGGCCTGCTTGGCCTCCTCCGAGGATTCGTAAACTAGGTTGTGCTCGCAGCAACGCGGACGCCGAATGGCATGATGCGAATGCCAAGCAGCTTCCAGCAGTAGAACGCCAGTAGCGCACTGCGAAGCAAGGTCGTGGCGGCCGTCGCTGAGGCGGTCCCGATCGCGCCGAAGGTGTGAGTGGCGATCAGACTCAGAGTCAGATTGAGGATCGCGCTTCCGACGACCACGATGGCTGCCTGTCGCTGATGACCCGTTAGGCTGAGCAGAAAACCCGCCAGAATGCCGACGGTCGCCGACATAAAGCTCGCGCTCGAGAGCACCAGCAATACGGTGTACGCCGACCGAAACGTTGGACCGAACAAACCGAGTATCGTCGTTCCCGCGATCGCGAGCACTGCGACCGCACCAAGTGCGATGACGAGACTTGCGAGACTGAGGATCGTGACGAGATGCTGTAGCTCGGCCCGATGGCCTCGCGCGTGTAGATCGGAGATCATCGCGAGCGCCAGATAGATCAGGGCCGTAATGCCAAAGGTAATAATTGAGGCGAGCTGACTCGCGACCTGATACAGACCCGCCGGCGCGGGACCGAGCATTGAACCGATGACGACGACGTCCATCTGCGTACCGAGAACCAGCTGTGCGGCAGCGATCACGAGCAGGCCGGCTGCCGTATGCATCCATTGCTTCGCTTCGTACGATGGAACGGCAGTACGGGCTTCGGCTGGAATCGCGGCCCGCAAGTATCTGCTAATGATCAGAAAGGCGACAATCGCAGCGCAGAGATTCAGACTGATTGCCGCGGGCGCAGTGAGCTCGACGTGAAAGACAAATGTGGCGAGGACGACGCCGGTGCCGAACAGCAACGGTCGCAAGAGCAGGGAAGGCACCAGCGACTCAGCCACTCGTTTGAATGCTTGAACGCAGCGAGCTTTGAACTCCACCAGGGCCGTTACTGGCAAGAGCGCACAGGCGGCCCACAGGCTTGCGGCGACAACCGGTGTGAGTCGTCCAGCGAAGAGCCAAATGAAGAGCGCAGCAATCGCGGCGACGCCGAATGAGGTCAAACGCACGAGCTGGTGGGCCCGTGCGAGAAAGCCGCTAAGGAGCGACCAGTTTCGCGCGCCGTCGTACATACCGACGAAGCGCAGCGCCGACGTGTCCAGTTCCAGCTTTCCAAACAACAGCGCCGTGTTCATGCACGCGAGCGCATACGCGTAGTTGCCGTATTGTACCTGGCCGAGCGAACGCGTCAGCACCACTTGCACGACAAGTGCGAGCGCGTAGCCACCCACGTTGATCGCGATCGACCAAACGGCGCCACGCGCGAGCGTGCGAGCTATCCCACCTTCAGCGAAGTAGACCAGCAGCTTCGATCGCCATGCCGCGATCAAGCCGACGGGTTCGATCTGCTCGCCGCTCGCGCTCATCAGTCGCCGAATTCGGGATGGCGCCTTGCCCAATCGAGCATGGCTGCACGTGGCCAAATCGCCATCGCCGTCGTTGGCCGAAACTGCCCCTGATCGTAGAGGCGCCTTCGTTCAAGACTCCCGATCAGGATGCCGCTCGCTTCTGGTGCCTCCCCGAGTTCGACGACAAGTCCTCCGTGCTCGAGAAAGGGCCGGTTCAGCCACGCCAGGTGCGGGCTCACGCGGAGTGTCTCGGGCGAATGGAGCCACGACTCGGTGAGTAGCCCCTTCACCTCGGGATACAACGCCAGTGACTGCGCCATGCGGAAATAGGAGCGATTCTGTTCCTGCTCCGAGAGAAACAGTCGGTTCCGGCGTCGCCACGCCACGTGATGGAAAAGAAAAGGACGGCGCGCGCGCCCATGCCCGGCGAGATAGAATAGCACCTTCGTTAGGCGCGCGGGGCCGAGATGCAAGAGCCAGGAGAGAGGAATACCGGAGAGCTCGAAATGAAGTTGCCCCACGGGGAAGCGGCGCAGCGTGACGACTTTCGCCATCGCCGTGAAGCCGTCGAACGGCGCGAGCAACTTCGAAGTGTCTTGATCCGAGGGGGAAGCCAAAAAGCGAAGCTCGTCGGCAAGACATTGCCGTACGCCGTCGGTCATGCGCCCTTGCGCGATCCTAGCGCCGTAACGCGAGACGGTGAGCAACAGCAGATATCGCTCGAGAATCGCTGCGTGACGCTGCTCTGCCGACGTATCGCGAAGATCCGCGATGCGGTCGGCAGCTCCGACCTCTATGCCAACCTGCTCGATCAGTGTGACACACGACGAATCGGTGAACCCTTTCGAGCGTAGTGCGTCGGCACATGCTCGCATTTCGGCCGCGTCGAGAGCGGCGCGGCAACTTTCGATCGCCGACGCGATCTCGTCATTCACCAGCAGATCCCCTGGTAGCGATCGGGCTTGCCGACTTGACCGTTGAATGCGCGTACCAAGTCGACGACCAGTTGATCCTCTCTGAGCGTGCTCTGCGTCTGGCGAAACTCCGGTGCGTCGTTCCCGATAACGATCAGATCTGACGTGTCGACGACATCGCTGACGTTGTCACGCATCAGTGACCAGATGTGTGGAATCTCGCGCTCGATGTACTCGCGGTTGGCGCCCATGACGCCCGAGTGAGAGACAAAGCGGTCATAGATCGAAAGCGTGTGTCCCTTGCCAATGAGCATCTCGACGAGCGTCACGATGGGCGATTCGCGCAGATCATCCGTGCCGGCCTTGAAGCTCAGACCGAGGACGCCAACTCGTCGCCGTCCAGTCGATTGAACCATCTCGAATGCCTTGAGCACCTGCTTCCGATTGCTTTCCAGAGCCGCCGAGAGCACCGGCGTTTCGACGTCCAGCTCTTTGCCGCGATAGACGAGAGCGCGCAGGTCTTTGCCAAGGCATGATCCGCCGAATGCGAACCCGGGCCGCAGGTAGCTGGGCGAAATGTTCAGCTTCCGGTCTTCACAAAAGAGCCGCATCACCTCGTGACTGTCCGCGCCGACCGCCTTGCACAGATTGCCGATCTCGTTCGCGAAGCTGACCTTGACGCCGTGAAAGCTGTTGCAGGCGTACTTGAGCATTTCGGCAACTTCAATGGCCGTGATGTGCACGGGCGCGTTGACTCCCGCATAGAGCTTCGCCATCGCCTTACCTGCCGCTTCGTGCTGTGTGCCGATGATCGTGAATGGCGGATGCGCGAAGTCGTGAAGCGACGTGCCCTCGCGCAGAAATTCCGGATTCATGCACACGCTAAAGTCACGGCCGGCACGCTTTCCCGATGCCTTTTCGAGCTTTGGAATGAGCATTCCCGTCGTCGTCCCGGGTAACACAGTGCTACGCAACGCAACGACGTGACGCTCCTCCTTTTCTCGAAGGACGTGGCCAATTTGTTCAGCGACACGCTCGACAAAGGCCAGGTTGACGCTGCCGTTGCCTCGACTCGGCGTTCCCACGCAGATCATCGACACCGTGCTTTGGCGGACGGCTTCGGCCGCGTCGAGGGTGGCGCGCAGCCGGCCGATACTGACCATGCTGCAGACGAGTGAGTCGATTCCCTCTTCGACGACGGTCGCATGGCCGCCGGCAATGAGTCTCACCTTCGCCGGGTTGACGTCGACGCCAATCACGTCGAAGCCCTCGTTCGCCAGGCACGCTGCGGTGACGCAGCCCACGTAGCCTAATCCAAAAACGCTAATGGTTGTCGTCATGAGGTATGCACCAGTGTTCGAGCGTCAAACGGTAATGAGGGGTTCACGGTGCGCAGGCAGATCTCCGTGAACTTCTCTGCGGCATGCTGCCATCCGAAACGTGAACGAACCAGCGCCGCGGCCCGCGCGCCGAGCGCTGTGGCGTACGGCGGATCGCGAAGCAGCCGAAGGACGGCGTCAGCGAACGCCGCGGGTGTATCGGCGATGAGCAGATGCTCCCCATCATGCACCGGCAATCCTTCCGCGCCGACCGAGGTCGTGACGATCGCCTTCTCCATTGCCATCGCCTCGAAGATCTTCAGGCGAGTGCCGCCACCGATTCGGAGTGGCACGACGAAAACGCGGGCGCGCTCGAGGTACGGCCTCACGTCGGCGACCGTTCCAGTCACGTGTATGGCCGCGTGTTTGTGACCGAGCGCGACAACGGATGGCGACGGATTGCGTCCAACGATGCTGAATGTCGCTGTTGGGAATGCCGTCGTGATCCTCGGCAGCACGGCGTCCGCGAAATGGCCGACCGCATCCTCGTTAGGTAGCCAGTCCATGGACCCAGTGAAGACGATGTTGTGCGGATCGGAGGGCACGGCGTACGACGGCCGAAAGTAGTCCGTGTCCACGCCAGTAGGGACATGCGAAAGGCTGCGCACACCGTAGGCGTTGGCAAACCAGGCGACGTCCTCCGGCGACACGGCGACGACATGATCAAAGCGCCGACACTGGTCTCGCTCGAACGCGTGCATACGGCGCCACTGTCGGTGCATGTAGCCTCGGCGCAATGGGTTCGTCGCGACCGCAGCGTGCCGATGCCAGATCATTGCCTCCACGTTATGCTGGAAGAGCAGCATCGGAATTGGCACCTGCGTCGGCATGTTCACCGCGGGAAACAGGAAATCGCAGACAACCAGGTCCACCGATCCGGGCCTGGTGAGCCGCGTAATCTCTCGTTCCATACTGGAGGAACGGTATTTCCCGACCGAGTATGGCAGCGACGAGGCAAGATTGCGCGCCAGCTGCCAATAGAATCGAGGCGTGCCCCTCCGTGCGGTGCGGGCGGGTATGCAGATCAGATCGGAGCAGTACTCTTTCGCGCTCTGAATGGCATTCGCATCGCGTTGACCGTCGTCGAGCGTGAGATACGTGATCCGATGCTCACGAACGAGATGCCGTAACATCTGGTAGGTGCGAATGCGTCCACCTTTGTCGAGCGGATGGAGTAGCTCGGTCTTCAGCCAGAGGATGTGCACGTTAGGCCGTTTCCGCATGGAGGTGTCGTGCGCGGGCAGCCGGAGCGTTGCGTCCGTGCACGGCACGACGAAGTGGAAGGACCGACGAGGGATCTTCGCCGTCGA
>DATEGN010000373.1:0-4618 GCA_035280125.1 Gemmatimonadaceae bacterium
CTGGACAGCGCCGCTCGTTATGCAGCGAGTCATAAGCTCTCGCTTCGTCCTCACATCAAGACGCACAAGTCGCCGCGCCTCGCCGCCGAGCAGCTCAAGCGCGGCGCGGTGGGACTCACCTGCGCGACGCCTTTCGAAGCCGAAGTGATGAGCGCGGTCGCCGACGACATTCTGCTCGCCTATCCGCCGGTGGGTGCGTTGCGCGCGCGTCGTGTCGCCGCCCTTCCCGATCAGGTTCGTCTGACGGTGGCGCTCGACTCGGCGACCGCGGTGGACGATCTCGAGTCCGCGGCAACGGCAGCCGATCGAGAAATAGGTGTATATGTCGAGCTCGATCTCGGAATGCACCGCGTTGGATTACCAGTGATCGACGACGCGATTGCACTCGCAAAACGCATCAACGCGTCACGCCCACTGACGTTCGCGGGCCTGGCGTTTTATCCCGGCCACATCCGCGAGCCGGCCGACTCGCAGGACGCGAAGCTCGACGCACTGCGCAAAGGCGTCAGCGACGCCCTGTCGCGATTCGAGCGGGCTGGCCTCACACCACCTGTCGTGAGTGGCGGATCGACGCCGACGATGTGGCGCACCCACGAGCTGCCCGGCGTGACCGAGTTTCGTCCCGGTACGTACGTCTTCAACGACCGCACGACCGCGGAAATCGGCACGTGTGAGTGGAGCGACTGCGCGCTCACTGTGCTTGCGACGGTGGTGAGCAATGCGGTTCCCGGCCAGGCCGTGATCGACGCAGGCAGCAAGGCACTCGGTCGCGAACCGATGCGCGGCGTCCTCGTCGCTGACGATGGCTTTGGCTCGCTGCTCGAGCATCCCGAAGTCATTGTGAAGGGAATGTCCGAAGAGCACGGACTGCTCGAGCTCAGCAAGACGTCGTGGCGTCCCGAAGTTGGTGAGCGGGTTCGCGTGATTCCCAATCACGTGTGCATCGTTGTGCACCTGAACGACATCGTGGTGGGTGTGCGCGGGACGAATGTAGAGACGAGCTGGCCCGTCGCGGCGCGGGGGCGCGGCTATTCGTTAGGGGAGCGGGGAACGGAGAACGGGGAACGGCGGAGCAGCGCACGGGGATCTGTCTCGCGTCCCCCGTTTCCTGCCTCTCGTTGATTCCTTTTTTCCAAGACAACGTGCGCAGGGGACCGCTACTGTCTTCGCACTCCGAGGCCAGGCGGTCCCCTTTTCTGCGCGCGAGGGACGAATGATGTGCCCCACTCTTGTTCGCTCGACAATGCTCGTTCTGCTCACGACTGCCTGCGGGGCCCCGCGACGACAGCTCACACCCGTCGGGCCAGCCACCACCGAGATGAATGTCTACCGCGCCGAAGTCGTGCACGTCTCTATCCTCGCGCCACCGCAACGAGTTTTCGAGTTTCTTGCCGACGTGAACCACTGGAAGGAGTGGGCACCGTGGGTCCGGGCAGTCCATAAATCATCCGACCGCGAGTGGATCCTCGACACCGATACCGGTCCGATGCCCTTACGCTTCGGCGTGGCGAATTCGCTCGGCGTCCTCGATCATACGGTGACGCTTGCCTCCGGCGTCACCATCTACAACTCGATGCGGGTATCGGCCAACGGCTCCGGTAGCGAGCTAATGATGATCGTCTTGCAAACTCCGCCCGCGACCAGTGAACAGTTCGCGCAGGACGTGCAAGCCGTCCGCGACGACTTCGCCCGCATCAAGAAGGTGGTCGAGGCGGGGGACGGGTTCCCCGTCCCCCGTTAGGCGCCGATATCTGCCGGACGTACGGATGACGACGCGGGTATCGATCGTCGAAGGCCGCTCAACGGCTGAGCTGAGCGCTTGCGCGTCGGTGTCGGTGGCGGCGCGTCGTCACCGAAGAGGAGCACCGCGTCCGACGGGAGCGCCGCGCGCATAACGCGCCCGCTCAAGGGGGTGTCGAGTCCGGCACGCTCGGCGGCAGCGATTGCGCCCGCGCTCGCGAACAGGTAGCAACCGTGATGCGTCGATGCGCGACTGCGCGCCGGCACGTGGAACCACACGACGGCGCGATCGTCGTCATTGCGCAGAGTGCCGCGTCGAGGCACGATATGCGCCACGAGGGCATGACAGTACTCGACGGCTTGCGCAACGTCCTCGAAGTACACTGCCTGATACGCGCCAATCGTTGCTGACATCGTCACCATATTCGTCGTCCCACTTCTCCACTCGATTTATAACCACTCCGGTGATCGCGAGCCAGCCGACATTTGCGCCAGCGAACAGGGCGGTTGGCGCTCGAGCCAGAGGCCCCCATTCGCTCGTTATGAAATCAGGCAATCCGACGAAACGCGACAATGTTCGCCGTGTACCCACTACGTAACGCTACGCCCCATGATCGATTTCTTTGACGACCTCGACGATGAGTTTCCACTCGGCGACGGCACCGCTGACACAGACGGGTCCGTCATCTGCCCGTACTGCGGCGAGGAGAATACAATCGCACTCGATCCCGGCAGCGGCGGTGATCAGGATTACGTCGAGGATTGTCAGGTGTGCTGTCAGCCGTGGCGCGTGCACGTCCACTATGACTCACACGGCACGGCGTCGATTGCGGTCGAGCCCGAAGCGAGTTGAAGCGTGAAACGTCAGCGGGTCTCGCCGGGGCGAAGCATGAGATCGACCGCGAGCCAGAGGGCTTTCGTCGTTGGATAGAGCGCGATCGGCGCGAGAATCGCCAGCGCGACCGTCATCACGGTCAGCAAGTTCCACGGCGGTGACGGCCACGTAGCGATGAGGGCAACAACGAACACGAACACGGGGATGAGCTCGGCCGCGACGAAGTTGAGCAAATACGCACCGTAGAAGTAGTCGCTCTCACCGCGATCGAGCTCCAGCCCACAATTCGGACATCGCGGGCGCATGCGCATGAAGCTCGCCCAAACGCCGCTCGCGCCGCATCGCGGGCACCGCCGGCGAACGGCGCGACCGAACATTCGTCGGCGATCGCGCCAGGACGAGCCCATGTGCACCGTCGAAGCGTTCACCTCAGTGCGCGAGGCCCATCGAGCCTCGGCCCTTTCCCGTTCGGAACAGGAACAGCAACGGGAGAGAGCAGAGCAGGATCACGCCACTGAGCACATAGATCCTCGAGAACGCGAGCACACTCGCCTGAGCGCCGATCTGGCGATCGAGGACGATCAGTGCTTGCTGATGTGCCATGGCCGCATTCATGCCTCGCGCGACGAGCCCCTGCGTTATCTGATCGAGGCGGCCGAGCGTCGTCGGATCCATCGTCGTGACATGCTCGGTCAGGAGCTGCTTCGCCTGCGTGGTGTAACGCGTGAGCAGCGTCGCCATGATCGCGATGCCGAGCGAGCCGCCGAGTTGACGGGTGAGATTGAACATGCCCGTTCCCTGCGCGAGCTCGCGCACCTTCAGCTCGGCCATTGATGCATTGGTGAGCGGCACGAAGATCAGTCCGAGACCAACGCCACGCATGATCAATGGCCAGAAGGTCTCTGCCGGTCCGCTCACGAATGTCATGAGCGAGAGTTTCCACATCGACGCGAAGAAGAGCAGCGCGCCAATGGCCACGGTTACTCGCGCGTCGAGCCGATTCGCGTTGCGCCCCACCCATGCCATCGTCACCGCCGACGCAATGGCGCCCGGCAGAATCACGAGGCCGGTTTGATTCGCCGTTAGGCCGTGCAGGCTCTGAAGGAAGATGGGGAGGACGAAGATGGAGCCGAACAGAGCGAGTCCGAGGACGGCGGCAATGCTCACGCCCGCGGCAAGCTGCCGGCTCGCCAGCACACGGAAGTTGATCACCGGCTCTTTCGCCGTGAGCTCGCGCCAGATGAGCAGTACGAACGACACCGCCGACACGATCGCGAGCGCCGTGACGAATCGCGACTCGAACCAATCGTAGCGCTCGCCGCGTTCCAGCATCCATTGCAGCGAACCGACACAGGTCGCGAGCAACAGAATGCCCTGATAGTCAATCGTCTCTGCGCGCTCCTGATGCTTGGCGTCATGGACGTAGATGAGCGTCATGATCGCGGCGAGGATGCCGAGGGGGACGTTGATGTAGAAGATCCAGGGCCAGTCGTAGTTGTCCACGATCCAGCCGCCTAACGTGGGGCCGAGAGTCGGCCCGACCATCACGCCAACGCCGAACATTGCCTGGCCAATGCCGATTTCGTGCGGCGGAAAGGACTCGAAGAGGGTTGTCTGCGCCGTGGACAACAAAGCGCCGCCGCCGATGCCCTGCACGACGCGCCAGAAGACGAGAAATCCTAACGAGTGCGCCGCGCCGCAGAAAAACGACGCCGCGACGAACAGCAGAATCGAACCCGTGAAATACCGCTTGCGGCCGAAATAGGCCGAGAGCCATCCCGAGATTGGAATGACGATGACATTGGCGATGATGTAGCCGGTGGAGACCCAAGAGATTTCGTCGAGCGTGGCGCCGAGATTCCCCATCATGTGGGGGATGGCGACGTTGACGATCGACGTGTCGATCAGCTCGAGTACCGCCGCGAGCGTCACCGCGATGGCGATCAAGTACTTGTAGCGGTAGCGGTCCTCGGCCTCGCTCACGCGAAGCGCACCGAGACGAATTGCAGAGCCCATGGAGAGAGGGGCTAGGGTCTAGGGGCG
>DATEGN010000374.1:0-5411 GCA_035280125.1 Gemmatimonadaceae bacterium
CGCCGCGCTGCGAGACTTCCTGTACGACCGCTTCCGACTTGCGATCGATGATCGTGATCCCCTGCTCGCGCCATCCGGCAAAACTGAGCACCAGATGTCTTCTATCGGGAGACGCGAGTGCGGCAATCGGCATGTTGCCGACGGCGAATGAATGACCGGCTGGATCAAGCCGGACACCGGTTGGCAAGCGGTGCTCGTCGACGAGCGAGCCCGTCGCGCCGACAGGCGTCGCCGTCTGCGCACGGTTTCCGCCGCACGCCACCATGAGCATGCCGCAGCCGACGCATGCGATGACTGCGATGGCGTGACGTGTTCGCGTAAACATGCCACTCACTCGGTGCTCCTGATTGACGCGCCACAACATGCGCGGCGCGCGCGAGGCTCGGCTAGTAGCAGGTTTTGCGAATTTACACATGCCAAACAGCATCAGGTCGCGTCATCCCGAGGAGCAACGCGACGAGGGATCCGGGAGGTTCCATGCCATTCACGCAGGCGCAGTTCTTCGGCGTTTTTCGTGACTATAACATCGCGGTCTGGCCAGTTCAGTGGATTATAAACCTCCTCGCCGTAACTGCAATCGGGCTCGCCGCTCGCGGCACGTCCGCACGCGCCGTCAACGTGATTCTGGCCTGCTTGTGGGCCTGGATGGGCATCGTCTACCACCTGACCTTCTTCGCGACGATCAACCGCGCCGCCGTATGGTTTGGAATCGCTTTTCTCATTCAGGCGATGGTGCTTCTCTGGCAGGGAGTCGTACGCGGCCGCATTCGTTTTCGAGCGAGGCGCGATTTGCCTTCGCTGCTGGGTGCTGTGCTGATGATCTATGCTCTCGTGCTCTATCCCGCTCTCGGCTATGTGCTCGGAAGGCGCTATCCGTCGACGCCGACCTTCGGGCTTCCCTGTCCGACGACCATCTTCACCTTTGGCATGCTCCTCTGGGCGGTTCCACCACTGCCGCTCTCCGTCATCGTCATTCCGGCTCTGTGGTCGCTGCTGGGATTCTCCGCGGCGATCTCCTTATCGGTGACCGAAGATTACGGTTTACTCATCGCCGGCGTGCTTGCCATGGTCTATATCGTCGCCGCGTGGCGGTCACACCGCATGAACCGCGACCGTGTCGCCACCACTTCACCCGAGGCTCCGCACGCGGTGCCCGCGCCGCCTCCGCAGGGCGAGTAAAGGGAATGCGGACGACGCCTCGCCGATTCGCCGACAGATCGCCTGGCCGAGCGCCCTCACCTTGCGAGAGTCGAACGGCGCGCCGTTCCGCGGTGCTCACCACCTGACGCGACGGCGCGGCGTCGTCTTACATGCGTTGGAGGACCTATGAGCACCGTACACCTGCACCTTCTGCTGAACCACGTTCCAGTCCTTGGCGTGGTTTTCGTCACGCTCCTGCTCTGCCTCGCCCTGGTCCGGAGCAGCGGCGAGCTCGCGAAACTTTCGCTGGCTTCACTCGCGCTCGTTGGCGTGATCTCGATTCTCGTCTTCGTCACTGGCGAGCCCGCGCAGGAAGCGATCGAGCATCTTCCGGGCTTCTCGGAACGCCTCATCGATCGCCACGAAGACGCGGCACTGGTGGCCACGATTGCCGCCGGATGCATCGGAGCCGTCGCGTTAGGCGCTCTCGTCGTCTATCGACGGCGCGCCGTGCCGCGGTGGCTCACGTTGTTCGCACTCGTTGCGGCTCTGGGTTCGACGGGACTGATGGGATACGTTGCCAACCTCGGAGGACAGATCCGCCACACCGAGATCCGTTCGACGTCGGCAACACGCGGAATGCCCAACAGCGCTGCCCGCCAGGAGGAACCGGAGGAGCGCTGACACAGAACGAAATCCGATGAGGATGATACCATGAACAGCTTGATCAAACGGGCCGGTTGGATCGCGACCGGCAGTCTCGCCGCGGCCGCGCTTGGGTGGTTGGGCTACGCGGCGATGACATGGAAGCACTACGGCAAGATCAATCGTCCGCTACATCCGGACACGCTGCTCGACCGCTATATGCCTGTCTACGAAGTTGCTGAACAACACGATGTCACCGTGGCCGCGCCGGCATCGATCACGTACGATGTGCTGCGTGCGATGGATCCGCTGACGTCGCCACTCGTGCGCGCGATCTTTCGCGGTCGCGAGCTCCTGTTGGGCGCCGAACACGGCACGGCGCAGCAGCCGCAGAGCATCGTCGAACAGACGGTGGCCCTTGGCTGGCGTGTGCTCGTCGAGGAACCCGGTCGTGAGATCGTCGTCGGCGCGGTGACGAAGCCGTGGGAGGCGAACGTCGTCTTCAAAGGCCTTCCGCCTGACGACTTCGTGGCGTTCAACGAGCCCGGGTATGTGAAGATTGCCTGGACTTTGGCGGTGGAAGGCATCGGCGCCGACCAATCCGTCGCGTGGACGGAAACGCGGGTGATGACGACCGACGCGGAGGCGCGGAAGCGCTTTCGCCGCTACTGGGCAGTGTTCTCGCCCGGCATACTCGCCATCCGGCACGCCGGTCTCCGGCGCGTCCGCGCGGACGCCGAGCGCCGGTTCGAGCAGGGACGCGCGAGGCCGTCCGCTGAGTCCAATGTGCCGGAGACGGAGCAGCTGACACCGTCGTGAATGGAGGAACGGCAGCGTGCCGGCGACGATGGAGATCGGTGACGAGCAACAGGCAGTTCTCGGGCGAGCACAGGCTCCACTCGCCGGGTCCGATCCGGTCTTCGTCGTGCGTAACCTCACCAAGATCTACCAGATGGGTGAGGTTCAGGTGCAAGCGCTCCGGTCGATGGACCTCGAGCTCGATGCCGGTGAGTTGTTGGTGCTGCTCGGTGCCTCGGGAAGCGGGAAGTCGACGTTCCTGAACATCCTCGGCGGCCTCGATACGCCGACGAGCGGCACGGTGCGTTTCCTCGATCACGATTTGACGAGCGCGAACGACGCCGAGCTCACCCGCTATCGACGGGAGCACGTCGGCTTCGTCTTTCAGTTTTACAACCTCATTCCCAGCCTAACGGCATTGGAGAATGTGGCGCTCGTGACCGAGATCAGTGAACATCCCATGAAGCCGGCAGATGCGCTCGCGCTGGTCGGCTTGGCGGAGCGCGCCAATCACTTTCCGGCGCAACTGTCTGGCGGCGAGCAGCAGAGGGTCGCGATTGCGCGCGCGATCGCGAAGCGACCCGATGTGCTCCTGTGCGACGAGCCCACAGGCGCCCTCGATTACGAGACGGGGAAGCTCGTCCTCCGAGCCATCGCGCGCGTCAATGAGGAGTTGCATACCACCACCGCGGTGATCACCCACAATGCCGCTATCGCCGGGATGGCGGATCGCGTGGTGCGCATGACCAGTGGCCACATCAGCGAGGACTACCGAAACGAGCGACGCGTGTCGCCCGAGGAACTGTCCTGGTGAAGGCACTCGATCGCAAGCTGCTCCGGGATCTGCGCCGGCTGAAAGCGCAAATGGCGTCCATCGCCGCGGTGGTCGCATGTGGCGTCGCTTCGGTCATTGCCATGCGCAGCACACTGGACTCCATCCTGCGCGCGCGCGAGGACTACTACGCACGTGCACGCTTCCCGCACGTATTCGCCTCACTCAAAAGGGCACCCGAGGCAATGCGCCTGCGGCTCGCATCGATCACGGGCGTCGCGGCTGTCGAGACCCGCGTCACGGCGGGTGCTCTGCTCAGCGTGCCGGGGCTGCCCGAAACCGCCCAAGGCTACGTTCTCTCGGTGCCTGACGAGGGGCCATCACTGCTCAGTACCATTCACGTGCGCAGCGGCCGCTTCTTGATGCCGCGAGCGCTCGACGAAGTGCTCATCAACGAACACTTCGGGGCCGCCAACAAGCTCGGTGCCGGCGACTCGATCGGCGCGATCATCAACGGACGTTGGCGACGGCTGCGTGTCGTCGGTGTCGCACTCTCTCCCGAGTTCATCAACGACGCGGCACCAGGCGTCGCACAGTTCACGGACAGTAAGCATCACGCCATTCTCTGGATGCGGCGGAACGCGCTCGCCCGGCTCTATGATATGGACGGAGCGTTCAACGACATTTCAATCGTGCTGACGGATGGAAAACGTGAGCGGGCAGTCATCGCCGACGTCGATCGCCTGCTCGCGCGTTATGGCGGTGGCCACGCCTACGGACGTGCGGATCAACCGTCCAACCGCATCGTCGAAGGAGAGCTCGAGCAGCTGCGGGTGTTCGGGACCGCAATGCCGATCATTTTTCTCAGCGTCGCCGCGTTCCTGCTCAATGTCGTTCTCTCGCGACTCGTCGCCACCCAACGTGAGCAGATTGCAGCCCTCAAGGCATTCGGGTACGGCAACCGGACGATCG
Source organism: Gemmatimonadaceae bacterium (assembly GCA_035280125.1). GTDB lineage: Bacteria > Gemmatimonadota > Gemmatimonadetes > Gemmatimonadales > Gemmatimonadaceae > AG2. The sequence continues at coordinate 4,328 of DATEGN010000374.1, forward strand.
CGCGCCACTTCCTCGGCTACCCGCTTGTCGCTGTCGCGTTAGGTGCTGTTGGCGGTGTCGCACTCGGGATCTGGGTCGGCGGAAAGTATGCGGCACTCTACATGCGCTTCTTCCGCTTTCCGGAATTCGCGTACGTCGCGCGTCCATCGTTGATCGCCGCGGCAATACTGATCAGCGGTGCGGCCGCGGTGAGCGGCGCTCTCGTGGCCGTGCGCGCCGCGGTCAAGCTACCGCCAGCGGAGGGGATGCGCCCCGTTGCTCCGGCCGTGTATAAACCACTGCTGCTCGAGCGACTCGGCTTCGGGACGCTGCTCTCCGCGCCAATGTCGATGGTGCTTCGTGATCTGGAGCGTCGTCCGATTCGAACGCTCTCCTCGATCGGAGGCGTTGCACTTGCCGCCGCCGTCCTCGTCGTTGGCACCTTCGCGTTTGATTCGGCTCGCTACTTGTCGGAGCTGCAGTTTCGCACCGTCGAGCGCGAGAATCTTGCCATTGCCTTTACAACGAATCGGCCAGCACGCGTCAAGGAGGAGCTAGCCTCACTCCAGGGTGTGTCACGCGTGGAGCTGTATCGCGCGGTGCCGGTTCGCATTCAATCCGGCGTACGTTCGCGTCAGACTGCGCTCATCGGTCTCGAGTCCGGCGCTGAATTGCGGCGACTCGTCGATCGCCATCAGCGCGTCTACTCGATGCCTCCGAACGGCGTCGTGCTCACCACGGCGCTCGCCAGCGTTCTCGATATCGGTATCGGCGATACGGTGAACCTCGAGCTGCTGGAGCGCGGCGGCGCGGTGCGCCGTGAAATCGTCGTCGCCGAGCTCGACGAGCTCCTTGGCACCGCCGCCTACATGGATATTCGCGCGCTCAACACGATGATGCGCGAAGCACCGGTCGCGTCGGGTGCGTACCTCGCGACGGACCCCTTCGCGGAGGCGGCCGTCACCGCTCGTCTTGCAAAGCTGCCGTACATCACGGGGACGACGACGCGGCGCGCGATGCTGCAAAGCTTCGAGGACCAAATCGCTGAAACGCTGCGGCTGACAGTGACGATTGTCGTGATACTGGCAACGGTCGTCGCGGTCGG
>DATEGN010000375.1:0-10110 GCA_035280125.1 Gemmatimonadaceae bacterium
CCAATGGCTGGTCGATCGCATTTGGGGCGGCAGGGATCGCCGCCGTCGTCGTACTCGCGTTAGGCGCCATCCGACGGCGAAAGCCATGACCCGTGTCATCGTTATCGGCGGCGGCGTTGGAGGGCTCACGGCGGCGCACGAGCTCGCGGAGCGCGGGTTCGAGGTTCACGTCTACGAAACACGCGCCACGTGGGGAGGCAAGGCACGATCACAGCGCGTTCCCAACACCGGCACCGACGGCCGCTGGGACCTGCCCGGGGAACACGGGTTCAGGTTTTACGCGCGCTTCTATAAACATGTCATCGACACGATGAGCCGCGTCCGGCTCCCGTCGGGCGAGACAGCCGCGGATCAACTCCGCCCGGCGCCTGAAGCGGCCATCGCGACGATCAAGCAAGGCACCGTTGGCCGATTTCGGCGCGATGGATTCCGCCGCGCCAGCGACGTCATCGACTCGCTCTCGTCACTGTTCCGCGACATGGGCTTCGATGGGCCAGACCTCGCGCTGTTCGCGATGCAGATCTTTCGCTTCCTCTCATCGTCGGACGAGCGGCGCCTCGGCCAGTATGAGCGCATCTCCTGGTGGGAATACCTGGGCGGCCCGGGGTACTCGCAGCGGTGCCAGGAGCAGCTGACCGAAATCCCACGCATGCTCGTCGCGATGGATTCGACGCGCGGCAACGCCTGTACCAATGGCCTGATCTCGATGCAGTTACTGCTCGATCTCGCGTTATACACAGACGCGACTGACCGAACGATGGGCGGACCAACGACATTGATGTGGATCGACCCATGGATCGAGCTCCTGAAGTCACTTGGGGTCGAGCTCCACTCCGGCGACGCATGTGTCGGCCTCGAGGTCGAGGCGGGGCGCGTCGTGCGCGCACGGTTCGCGAGCGGCATGACCGTCGGCGGGCCGAACGACCAATTCGTGCTCGCAGTGCCGATCGAGGTCGCGCAGCGCTTGATGACCAACGAGCTCTGCGCGCTCGATCCACAGTGCGCGCGGCTGCGCGCGGCGGAAGTCGAGAAGCTCGTCAGCTGGATGGTGGGTATCCAGTTCTATTTGTACGAGGACGTGCCGGTCGCCCATGGCCATTTGCTGTTTCCCGATGCGCCATGGGCGATCACGGCGATCTCGCAGCCGCAGTTCTGGCGCGCGTCGCTCGGTCCCTTCAGCCGCGCGTTTGGCGCTGGCGACGTGAGCGGACTCATATCAGCTGACATCTCGGAGTGGAACAAGCCGGGCACGTTTGTGAAGAAGAAAGCGATCGAGTGCACGCCTGAAGAGGTCAAGCAAGAAGTTTGGGAGCACCTGAAAGCCGGCCTCAATGGACCGGGCCGAGATCAGCAAGTGCTCACCGACCGCATGCTGCATTCATGGCATCTCGATGACGATCTCGATTACTCGTCAGGCATTCCCCCAAAGAACATGTCCGGCTTGCTCATTCATCCGGCAGGTTCGTGGGCGAGTCGTCCCGAGGCCGCGAGCGTGATTCCCAATCTCACGTTTGCCGCCGACTACGTTCGCACCCACACCGACCTCGCCTCGATGGAGGCTGCCAACGAAGCCGCTCGCCGCGCCACCAATGCGATCCTCGAGCGCGAGCGATCGTCGGCAGCGCGCGCCGGTGTGTGGCCGCTCGAGGAGCCGCCGATCTTCGCGCCATGGCGCCGACTCGACGCCGAGCTGTATCGCGCGGGACAGCCGCACATCTTCGAGGTGGTCGGCGTGAGGGAGGCCTTTCAAGCGGCCGAGCTGTTCCGGCGCTTCTCAGCGTTCGCAGGAATGCCACAACTCGATATGCTGATCGGACAGTTCAAGTTGGCCGCCGCTTTTGGGAATGTCCTCACCAAGTTCTTCATCGGGCGGTGACGCTCGCGGCCTCACTCTGTCGTGAGTGGTCAGTTGCTGACGAAAACTCGGTGCGCTCGACGGGCATCGCGACGTCGCTCATCTGAAACTGGTTGTTCAGGGTTTTGCAGCGTACGTTATGGTCCCCAGCTGAAATGCCAGATGACGGACCTCCGGGACCGGCTGCAAGCATCGCCGCTTCACCCGAGGATGCTCAAGCCTCTGCCCACGTCCCGATTAGAATTCTCTGATCGGACGTTCCTCGAGATGCCGCAGCAGCTTGCTGCCGATGCCCTTTCCTTGGCAGCTCGGCAGGACATGGGCGTGGCGCACGAGCGTTACATCCTTCACGCGTTGCAGGCCCATCGCGCCCACGAGCTCCCCGTCGATGTCTTCGTAGATCCAGAACTGAACGCTGGCGGCCACGTCGCGCGCGAATTGCTCTTCGCTCATATATGGCTCGTGCCAGCAATCATCGGGGATGCTGCCACGGTACCGCTCCGCGGCCGCATTGATGATCGCGAGAATTGCCGGCTCTTCTTCGATTCGGCAGCGACGAATCGTCATCGAATGATGCTCAATGCGGCGTGATTACCTTAGCGCGCGAGACGTCGCTCTGATTTTGGTGACCTCGGTCGACCAGGAGCTTCGTCGTAAATCGCTGCGCCTCGCTGATCCGCTCGACTTCGATCGCGGTCGTATCCATCGCTTGTTCCATTCGCGCGAGTCGACGGCTGATCTCCTCGATCGTCGCAACGCTGCTCTCTTTCGGGACGCGCTTCCGACGATCGACCGCGATGAGGATGAGCTTCATCGTACAAAAGAGCGTGGCCATCAATCCGGCGAAGACCAACACATCGACAAGCATCTCTTCGTTCATCGTTCACTCCGGCATGGGTCAGCTACCTACGGCTAGCAAGGGCTGCAAGCTTCACTAAAGGCTCAAGCCACCAACGGCTTCGTCGCAATGACCGACACGGTCATCGGACCGACAAAGATCAGCGACGGATCGTTCAGCGCCGCAAGCTCGCGGTCCCACTGCGACACGTCGGCGCCCGCCTTGGCGACGCCGTCGCGCACGAGCCCCCAACTGATTCGCCAGAACTCCGCGAAGTCGGAGCCGCCATGGAAGTATGACGTCACCGCCTCGGCGCGCACGTCGCCGAGTCCGAGACTGACCATCTTATATGGTAGTTCACGCGCCCACTCCGGGTTTGTGCCGCGCCGTCCGATGACGTCGAACACACGCTCACAGAGGTCGCGCCACGGTGTTCGGTCCAGCGTCTGCACCGGATGCCCATCCGACTCTTCCAGAAAGAGCGTGCCTCCGGGCTTGAGCACGGCGACGAGCTTCTCGAGGACACGCTCCCGCTCGGGGATGTGCATCAGAGTCCACCGGCTGTGCACGAGGTCGAACGCCTGCTCGGGCAGTGCGGCGTCGAGCACGTTCTCTTCGCGCGCCTCGAGATTCGCGTATGGTAATCCGCTGAGAAAACGCGTGTCGAGGTCCATTGCGCAGACTCGGCCGGCCGGTCCCACCAGCTCGCAGAGCCGCTCGCACACCGAGCCGCCACCGGCACCGAGCTCGAAGCAGCGCCAGCCAGATCCCACACCGATCGCGTCGAGATGACGCAGAGTGGACGGGTCGAGGGACCGCTCGAGTAACGAAAGGCGCCGGCGCCCTTCGACCATTGCGTTATCCCACGTGTAGCTGGTGGTGGTCATGAGTTGCTCCCGCAGGTGACGACCTAACGAGCAGGCATTGTCATGGGGCTTTAGTCCCACGAGCCGCCAGTTGCCGAACTGAGGATCTTCCGCTTACGTGTGGGATACAAACATCCCTAGCGACGTCGCCGCCGCAAGATCCAAGACCATCTGGACGGAGTCGCGGACAATGAACGTCAGCGCTGCAGGCATCATCAGCCCCACATCGTCAGGGCAGCAAGAAGCCTTCGCCGAAGTAAGTCAAGAAAACGCGAGGCTCAGAGCGCAACTCGAGATTCTAAAGAGTGAGTACCGGGAGCTGCGCCAGGAAAATACCCGGCTGAGCGCCTATCTCTCGGAAGCACACGCGGAGTTTCGAGTAGCCTCGACCTGCTTCGTCGAGAAATTCGGTGTCCTCTGGAAGCTCGAGGGTCGAGAGCCCGTAGAGCCTACGGCGTATTGTCCTGACGACCTGGCCCCGCTCGTCCCCTTCCCGCCCGACTCGCAGGCGTTCCTTCACTGTCAGTCATGCGGTTTTCTGGCCCGCGAGATCAATCCACGCGACGTGCCCAGTATGGCGGCGAAGATACGACCACTCTCCAGACGGCGCGCGCACGAACGCCAGCACCGACCGACCCTAGGTGCCTAGCCCACCTCGCTGGCACTATTCCGTTTTCGCTGAGAAGTAATAGCTCTCGATGCACCACGTGACGATCTTCGCGATGAGCGCATCCTGATCTCTCAACGATTCGCGCGCGGACAACACCCGGTGAGAGCTTCTGAGCCCACTCGGCGCCACTCGCGTCGAGACAGTTTATGCCTTCCAACCCTTTGCCAGGTGACCGCTACTCATTGGCAACCCCAACGTCGAGTGGTGGTCAATGCGTGCATGGATCATTGCGTCGCTCGTTCCCGGCGTCATCGCCGCCCAGCAGAATTCGCCGCCAAGTGCTCCAGCGAACCTCTCCCGCGCGGACGAGATTCGGTACGCACGAAGCGCCGCTCCGAATGAGATTTCCCAGGGTGCCAAGGTCTGGGTGCTCGAGAACGGCCACTATCGCGTCGCCGAGCAAGGCACCGGGGCGGTCGCGTGCATGGTGATACGGAGTACGGCGACGTCGTTCGAACCGCAATGCGGCGACATGGAGGCCGACGAGACCGTTTTGGCGATCGAGCGCTTCCGCGTCGAACAACGGATCGCGGGTAAGACTCCGGACGCGATCAAGGGTGCAGTCGATGAATGTTTGACATCCGGCCGATTCAGGTCGCCCAAGCGTCCGGCGCTGGTGTACATGCTGTCGTCGTCACAGGTGCTCATCAATGCGAAGGGAAACGCAACCCGGTTCATGCCTCACCTCATGATCTTCTATCCGTTCATGAAGAACAGCGCGATGGGGATCGCCGCGTCGGAGAGCATGGATATCCCGAGCGTCGTCCAGGAGGGCACGCCAATGTCGGCTCTGGTCGTCGTCGCGCGCGATTGGGTTGACCCCGCAAAGACTCCGTGACGGACGACCTCGCACTCGTCGAGCGGTTTCTTCGCGGGCGCGGCGAGGATGCATTTCGCGCGCTGTATCGCGCGCACACGGCGGCCCTCTACGCGCTGGCCTTGCGCCTAACGGGCGGGGATCGAGGCGAAGCGGAGGACCTCGTGCAAGAGAGCTGGGTGCGCGCGCTGACGGCGTTGCGAACGTTTCGCGCGCAATCCGCGCTTCGCTCGTGGCTGTGCGGCGTGCTGGTGAATGTCCGCCGTGGACGCATTCGCGCCGACTGGCATATCGTCGACGCGCCCGACGTCGAGCCGCTTGCGGAGACGACCGACGACGATGATGCGATCGATCTGGAGCGCGCGATCGCCGCACTGCCCGAGGGTGCACGCGACGTGTATGTCCTGCACGATGTCCACGGCTACACGCATCGGGAGATCGCCGACCTGCTCGGCATCGTCGAGGGCACGTCGAAGAGCCAGCTCAATCGTGCGCGGTCCCTGCTCCGGAGCTCGCTCGTATGACGAATCTTCCGCGGGAGACACAGCCGGACCCCGGGCTCGAAGAGCGCGTCGTGTCGACGCTCGTCGCGGCGGGGCTCGTCCGCCGCCGCCGCGTGTGGACGGTATGGGTCGCGGCAGCAGCCGCCGCGGTGCTCGTAGTGGCATTAGGCGTGGCGATGTTCCGTCCAAAGAGCCCACCGCTACAAGCCAGAACGTACGTGGTGCTGCTTTATGAGGACTCGACGTATCGCCCTGCACCCGCGGGCCATGGCGGGGAGCGTGTTGCCGAGCTCTCACGATGGGCGGACAGTCTTCAGAAGTTTGGAGAGTTCGAACGCGCCGGCCGTCTCGTTGGGCCTGGTCCGTTAGGCGGGCTGTTCATGATCCGGGCAGCGGACGATGCCCATGCAGCGCGGATTGCGGCGTCGTGTCCGTTCAAGAAGTGGGGAGGGCGCGTGGAAGTAAAACGTTTCGAACGCTGACGTGGGCGCTCGGCGAGGTGGATGGACGTTCGTCCAATGGTTGCACGCACCGCGCGATTTCTATACTCCCTGAGCTTGCTCGGACGAGGAGCGTGTCCGAGTCGAAGGTTGTGCACGAGCAGCCACCGTTCGCGATGCCTAACGAACAAAGAGGCGACCTCGATCGTCGTGACTTCATGCTGGCGGCCATCGGTCTAGTTGGCGCGTCGGCTGGTCTTGCGACCAATGCCGGCGCCGCGAATGCCCGGGACACGAAAGCGCCGCCTGTCCGCTCCGAACCGCGCGCGCAGAATGGAACCGTCTACACTGGTGATGTCATCCAAGGGAAGAAAGTCATCAGCGCGCTCGACGTGAGCGATCTCGCACGAGGCAAGAAGCACGCGTTCTACTTCGAGGGTGTGCAAATGCCGACGGGGCAACACTGGTATGTGTCGGTGTTGGTCGCCGTGGGCGCAAAGCCGGGCAAGCGCGTCGTTCTGACCAGCGGCGTGCACGGCGATGAGATCAGTCCCGTGCACATGATACAAACCGTCATGAGTCAGCTCGATCCGGCCCAGATGTCGGGTACGGTACTGGCGGTCCCCGATGTCTCCCGTCCGGCGCTGGAAGGCATGGCGCGCCGGTGGCCCAATTCGGGCCGAGGAATCGACCTGATCGACATCAATCGCGAATGGCCCGGGAATGAGAACGGCGCCAGCGCGACGAGCCGCCACGCCGGGCTGTTATTCAACAAGCTCTTGAGACCGAACGCTGACTACGCGCTCGATTTCCATACCGGAACGACCGGAATGGACGTAACGGCGTTCAATCTTGCTCGCATGGAACTGCCCGAAGTGCGCGCAATGGCGGAGCTCTTTCCCATCGACCAGATCTTCGACAACCCCGCGTATCCCACTCTCCTTTCGAACGCATTCATCGACGTGGGCATTCCGGCGCTGACGCCCGAGATTGGCGCGTCACGCATCCTCGACCTCAGCATGATCCCGTTGTTCGTGGAAGGCACCATGAATGTGCTCAAACATCACGGGATTATTGCTGGTGCGATGGGTCGCACGGGAAAGGATACAAACATCTTCATTGCCAACAGTGGGCACACTCTGCTCGCAACGCACGGTGGGTTCGTTGAGCTTCTCGTCAAGCTGAACGAGAAGGTCAAAGTCGGCCAGAGAGTTGCGATCCAACGCAACGCGTTTGGCGAGGTGGTGGCCGAGTACACGAGCAAGGTGGCGGGCGAGGTCATAAGTCGTCGCTCAGACGCGACCGCCGAGCCGGGGATTCCGCTCATCGGGATCCTCTATAACGACCCGACGCATGAGCTCCCGGTAGACTACGCCGAGTGAGTGCGTGATCGGTAGAACCCAGCACCGTCATCAACTCCTCGCAGGGCACACCGGCTGCATCCCCGAGGTTTAGTCTTTACTCCTCGAGGACCACCGTGGCCGAGTTCGTCAGCAGCAACTCATCTCATCCGATGGTGCGGACCGCGCTGCTCATGGCCGCGCTCGTCGCGTTACTCGGAATCGGCGGCTATGCGTTTGGTGGCGAGGGCGGGTTCGTCATGTTCGCCGGCATCGGCCTCGTCATGAACTTTCTGGCGTACTGGTTCTCTGATCGCATCGCACTGCGCACCAATCGGGCGCAGCCGCTCCCGCGCGAGCAAGCGCCGGCGGTCTACGCGATCGTCGAGCGACTCTCGCGTGAGGCAGGAATTCCGACACCGCCCATCTACCTCATTCCCTCGGACAGTCCGAACGCGTTTGCCACGGGCCGCGGTCCACGACATTCGGCGGTCGCGGTGACACGCGGTCTGCTCGACCGTCTCGAGCCCCAAGAAGTCGAAGGAGTGCTCGCCCACGAGCTGTCGCACGTTCGCAATCGTGACGTGCTGGTCGCGACCATCGCCGCCGGACTCGCCGGCGTCGTCTCCTCGCTCGGCTGGATCATGCAGTGGGGACTCATACTTGGCGGCGGTGGTCGGAGGCGTGGCGGAGCTTCCCCGCTCGCCGCCCTGGCCTGGATCATCGTCGCGCCGCTCATCGCGATGCTGCTGCGCCTCGCGATCAGTCGGGCGCGCGAGTACGGCGCCGATGCCTCGGGTGCCAGGTTGACGCGTGATCCTGGGTCTCTCGCTAACGCCCTCGAGCGCCTCGACGCGGAGTCGGCGCGCCAACCGTATCAGTTTGCGGGCCCGGCGACTGCCCATCTGTTCATCGTGAATCCGCTACGCGGCAGCAATGTGAACATGCTCTCGTGGCTCTCGACGCATCCGCCGATCCATGCGCGCGTCGCGCGATTGCGCGCCATGACCATGGAGCCGGCAACTTCGGAACAATAAGGCAGTCCGGTAGCCAGGGATGAAGCCTTCCGCTGGCACTCGCAAAGAACTACACTGGGTGTCCCGCCGATCTTTGCGCGTCCTTAGGATGAAGGTGCTCGCGGATAGAGCGATCGCGAAGACGCCGTGCCCAAACCCGGCTTGCTGGCGAATCTCTAGCAGTTGAATAAACGTTAGGCTGCTGCCAGCGTAGATCTCTGTCACACAGACGTAGTCCAAGCCGCTCGAAAAAGCGGAGGATTCGACTATGGCACACGGAAAGATCTGTTACGTCGAGATACCGGCGAACAAGGCCGAGGATGCCGCCTCGTTTTATTCCACCATCTTCGGTTGGAAGGTTCGGCAACGCGGCGATGGGAACCTCGCGTTCGATGACTCTGGCAGCGTCAGCGGCACGTGGGTCAAGGAAGCTGATCGTACGCCGGATGAGCAGCCCCGCATGTACATCATGGTCGACAGTATTGCCGACTCGTTGAACCAGATCCGAGCGGCCGGCGGCAAGGTCCTGACGCCGCGCAAGGAGATTGGTCCGAATATGGGCGCGTTTGCCGCGTTTGCCGACCCTGTCGGCAACGAGTTCGGCCTGTATGAGGAACCGCAGCGGTAACGAAGCAGGCGTTCTCGTTAGGTGTGCCCCACTTCTCTTCACACATCCAAATGCGAAAGCACACTCCCCTCCTGTTCTCCGCGGCACTGTGCTGCTTCAACGCGAGCGCCGTCAGAGCGCAGGCCCCCGAGGGGGCATCATCCGCTCGGGCAGCAACATCCCAGAAGCCACCGCAGGAGAAAGTCACTGGCATCGGTGGCTTCTTCTTCAAGGCAAAGGACCCGAAGGCGCTGGCCGAGTGGTATGAGAAGAACCTGGGTGTCGGGCGCACACCGACCGCGAAGGGCATGGAGCCGTGGCGCCAGGAATCCGGCGCGACGGCGTTCCAGCCGTTCCCCGCGACCACCAAATATTTCGGATCCGAGACGCAACAGTGGATGATCAATTTCCGCGTTGCGAATCTCGACGCGATGATCGCACAGCTCACCGCCGCCGGCATCAAGGTGGAGGTCGATCCGCAGAAATATCCGAACGGACGCTTTGCGTTGCTTCACGATCCGGAAGGAAATCCGATTCAGCTCTGGGAACCGGAGCCGCCGAAGTAGCCTCATTTCAATTTTGTAATCGTCGCAGTTCACAACTACAACGGGGCTACTCTCAGTCCAGTCACAACGGCGGCCTTGTCTCCCGTTAGGCGTCTCGCGCGAGAGCAGGCCGGTCATAATGTCCTCGGTACATAGGGCAATCGCCATGACGGGAGCGACGCTCCCTCGTCCTCTGGGACGAGGAGCTCATGCTTCGAATCCCCCCCCGTCTACCTGTCCGCGTATGGCTCGGCGCCGCGACGGTGCTGACCCTTGGCGCGCCCGCGGCGTCGCACTACGCGCCGCGCGCGGCGAGTGCGTCGGTGGCGGACTCGCTCCACGTCCCCATTCTCGTCTACCATAGCGTGATGCCGCACCATCCGGGTCAGACCGCCGAGCAGCGTGCGCTCGACGTCGACGACTCGGTGTTTGTGGCCCAGTTGCGGTACCTCGCGGATAATGGCTACCACGTGGTCTCATTCGCCGCGCTCGTCGATGCCCTCGAGGGGCGCGATACCCTGCCCCTCCCGAATCGCGCCGTAGTGATCACGTTCGACGACGGCTGGGAGAACCAGTACAGCCACGCCTTCCCAATCCTCCGTCGCTTCGGCGT
>DATEGN010000376.1:0-3216 GCA_035280125.1 Gemmatimonadaceae bacterium
AGCCTGCCTGACGAGCCCGCGTGCCCGTCAGACTTCCGGGGATGAACGGTCTCGACGTTCAGCAGGAGCTGGCCGGCGCTGCTTGTCGATTCCCATCATTTTCAATACGGGCTATGGCGATATTCCAATGACCGTGAAGGCCATGACGTCCGGCGCGGTGGAGTTCCTGACGAAGCCGATCAGGCGAGGGGATTATGGACTACAGGAACGAGCGATTCGAGGAATCGTTGACTGGAGTGGATGTCGTCCTTGACACGGTTGGAGGAGATACGCAGCAGCGGTCGCTTCGAGTTCTTAAGCCGAGTGGAATTCTCGTCTCTGTCGTCTCACCTGTTCTCGAAACAACACAAAAGCGTTATGGCGTTCGAGCAGCGTACTTTTATGTGGATGTGACGACAGCGCGGCTGAACAAGATGGCGGAACTGTTCGATAGCGGGAAGCTCATTCCAGATGTCGGGACCGTGCTGCCGCTCGAAGAAGCTCGGATTGCCCACGAGATGCTTGGAGCTGCGCCGCATAAGCGCGGCAAGATCGTGCTGAGCATCTCAGCGTAACAGTAGTTACTCAGCGAGTGCTCCCTGAGCGCGCGAGAGAACAAGAGAAAATTTCGTCAGAACGCGCTGCGGACGACGCGGTGTCGACGCGAAGCGCGGCGCCATTGATCGCCGACGGTGCTGCCGGAGACGAACGCGCGCTTTCCCCCTCATCGCAGATCCATCGGAAGTCCCCCCAATATCGGTCGCGTCGGTCCGCTCGGATTGAACCTGTAGCCAACCCACGGCTCACAGAAAAAGTACTGACGCGAATGATCCACTCAAAACCAAACGACTCGTGGGCGCCTGCGCACCGACACTCACAGCTGATTACGTGCGCCGCGCAACCCGCAGCGGTCTCGCGCACAACCTCACGACGCCGTGTCATCGATGCGGCACCGATATTGCGTTTCTCGAGCGTCACGCTCGCCACTGCGCGCGAGTCGGTGATCGATCGGCTGCCGACTGAGGCGAGCAAAGAGAAGTAAGCAGCGGCTATCTATCGATCGGGTGGCGTGAGGCAGGCGGCGCGAGGAGAGCGATGATGGCGAGCGACATTCAAGTGTACGGCATGGACTGGTGCAGCCTGACGTTCGGCGTGCGGGAATATCTGACGAACGCGCGCCTGACCTACGATTACCACGACGTCGATCGCGAGCGCCAGGCGTACGACGTCGCGCTCGCCATGACCGACGGCCGGCGCCGTTTCCCCCTCGTCGTCGTGCACGAGCGCGTCCTCACGAACCCGACAATCGTTGAACTCCAACGCGTGCTCGACGACTATCAAATTCGCCCAGAGTCCAACGTGCGGCGACGTCCGATCCCCGCAATCTATACCTCTTCACCGCGGTCGCGCCGGCGGTAATTCCTCAGATGCCGCGTGCGCACGGCGCAGTCAGAATCGCGCATTCGCGTGCAGCGATCGCCGGAAGATCGCGTTTTCTCAAACTAATCGTGGTTTGTGCGGTGGCGCATCGGTTGCCTCCTTCAGCGACGCGGAGGGATGGCAACCATGAAAACGCTGTTTGGGATTTGCGGATTGATCGCGTTGACCGTGCTGCCGGTGAACGGAACGGAGCCGCTGACGCTGGCGGTGACGCCGTTTCAATCGTTCGCTCCGGCGAGGATGAGGATTCGTGCCCACATCGAGCCGAGCGCCGCGAACCGGCTGCTCACCATCGTCGCCGACGGCTCCGAGTTCTATCGCAGCAGCGAGGTTCAACTGGACGGCGAGCAGGCGCCAAAGACGATCGAGATGTATTTTTCGGAGCTACCCGGCGGCGAGTACGACGTCTACGCCTTCCTGACCGACACGATGGGCCATCGGCGTGCGATCGCGCATCAGTCGGCGAGGGTCATCTCCATGGCCGGCGGTCACTGACTATTTCTGGGCGCAAAGCACCCGATACGCAGGAGACGGGCGGCGGCAATGGCCAGAAGCGCGCCGGCGACGGTCAACATCGCACCCATCTTCGTCTGGTTCAAGAGCGGACCGACCGGAAATACCGCCGTCGCGAAGAACAATCCGAACGTGAAGCTCGAGGATGCCGCGAGCGCAATGACGACAAGTTCGCGCCTGCGTACGTGTAGCGCTCGCCGCCCATGTTGAACGGCTTGTAGACGTCGTTGCTCGTGTGGTCGTGGTTGCCAAGGCACGCGTAGAACTTGACGCAATTTCCGGCGGTGCTCGCTAAAAACCACCGACCAGTTCAGCCGCGCAAACGCCGGTCGTTGTCGCCGCCGCTTGCACAAATGCGCGCAACACTGTCTACGCAATTCTGTGTGCCGAGCGATCGACCATCATCGACAGGCTGTGCACCTTCGCTCATCGCCGTTGGTCGTAGATACGCACACGGCCCAACTCAGGTCGCGAGATCGTCGGCGTGCACGCATGGCCCGGCGCTTGCCGTGAGTCGCCATCGTGACACCGCCGATCGGATCTCCGGTCGCTCAAGGAGTGAAACGATGAGACGTCTGTCAGGTACCGCGCTCGTACTGCTCGCGTTGATGATCGCGACAGTTCACGGGCAATCAACAACCGGCACGATTGCCGGCCGGATCGTCGACGCGCAGGGACTCCCGATTCCTGGCGCGACGGTCACCGTCACGGGACCGCAGGGCGCCAAGACCGTGGTGACCGACAACGACGGCCGTTTCAACGTGCCATTCCTGACGCCGGGCCCTTATGCCCTGCGCGCCGAACTACAGGGGTTCAAGACGATCGAGCGTACCGCGATCCAGGTTCGACTCGACCAGACGGTCGATCTGCCACTCGCGATGGAAGTCGGCGAGCTGACGGAAAGCGTGACCGTCACCGGCGCCGCGACGCCGCTGGATGCGATCCACACGGCGACCGGCACGAATCTCGACAGCGACACGCTGGCCAGCCTTCCCGTCGGCCGGCGTTTCAGCGACACGCTGTACCTCGCGCCTGGCGTTAGCAGCAGCGGCACGCTTGGCGTGGCGAACCCGTCGGTGTCCGGTGCGAGCGGTCTCGAGAATCAGTACATCGTCGACGGTGTGAACATCACGAATGGAGGCTACGGCGCGCTCGGCTCGTATTCCATCGTCTTCGGCTCGCTTGGCAACGGGACGCCGTACGACTTCATGCAGGAGGTGCAGGTGAAGACCGGCGGCTACGAAGCCGAATACGGCGAGAGCACCGGCGGCGTGATCAACGTCG
>DATEGN010000377.1:0-8537 GCA_035280125.1 Gemmatimonadaceae bacterium
ACGCTGATACGTCGCCTGATAGTCTCCTTGAACTCGCAAGGCAACTCGTCGCGTACCGCTGCGGCGCGCAAAGTCGCACAGCGATCGCGCCATCTCGGGAAACATGTCTTCGTGAAGGAGCACGAGCTTCAGCACGCGCAACTCTTCACGTGCTCGGCCCTCGACGAGTGGCACCGTGTGCGCGAGGGCGAATCCCTCGAGCGAGCCATCACTGCCGCGCAGGATCACCGTGTCGCCCAACGACAACTCGTCCGTGAGCTGAATTTCGCGCGTGTAGTCGTAGCCCGGCGCAAGCTGCTCGAGCAACGACCGGCACTCGACGATCGTCGACTCCTTCTCCTGCGCCGAGCGACGCGCAAGCAGCAGTGCGGGCCGATCCGAAAGCGCTGCGTCCAGAGTCGTCGTCAGTGTGAGACGACCCGGAATAAAGCCAAGCCGCGAGTAGAACCCGATGTTGTCCATCGTGCGCGGCATCGTCTCGAGGCCGATAACGGTCGCGCCGTTCTGCCTCAGCCATTCGATGCCGCGCGACACGATCTCTTTGCCGAGACCCGTGCCTTGGTATTCGGTGCGCACCGCGAGTGGTCCCATCCACCCTTCGGTTCCGGATCGATGGACCATGTTGAACGCCGCAATGTGCCCGCGATCGTCGCGCCAGAGCATCGCGCCCGCGTCAGCATCCTCGATGGCGTAGCGCCACACCGCTGGATTCAGATACGGCACGCGTACGCCTACCATCCCGTCGCGCCGATAGCGCTCGGTGAACGCGTCGCTGAAGACCTGATTCAGGTCGGTGATGTCGTCGAGACGCGCCCGAAATGGGCCGTCGACGGAGTGCGAAGGGCGCCAGGTGCGAGTCGCCACCATCAGTCAGCCGCCCCGATGGTGAGCTGCGCCGAATCGTCGAACGCCGCCGTGCCTAATGTCGGCTCCTGCTCCACACGCGACGCGCCTGATTCTTCGTCGTAGCGGACGGTGATGACGCGATCGAGCCCCTCGCGCACCGACTCGATGTGCGTGATGAGAATCACCTGCTCGAAACGGTCCTGCAACCGCCGCAGCAGTTCGACCACGTTGTGTCTCCGCGACTCGTCGAGCGAGCCAAAGATCTCATCGAGAATGAGCAAGGAGAAGCTCTGACCGGCGCGTTCGGCGATCATTTGCGAAATTGCGAGCCGCAGGACGAGGTTCGCCAGGTCCTCTTCACCACCCGAGATCACCGGCTTCGGGACGCCCTCCTCGAGCACCAGCACGTTGTACTGATCGTCCAGCTCGAGCTCCGAATATCGTGCGTCTGTCAACTCCGTGAGGAAAGAGCTGGCCAGCTCCGAGATCTCAGGCCGCAACTGCACGTTGAGGTCTGTACGCATGTCGGAGTACGCGCGATCCAGCTCGTCGTGCATCCGCTTGTCACGATTGAGCTCGTCGAGCTGACTTTGCGACTTGGCGAGGTCGCGCTGCGCCTGCAGCGCCGTCTCGAGTGCGCCTCTCGCTGCCGCCGCCTCGCCCTCGGTCGCGACGCAGGCCAGCTCGGCGGAACGCAGCTCCGTCGTCGCGCGCTCATATTCTCCGCGCAGAGCGTTCCATGACTGCTCCGAGAAACGCACCGCGTCGCGCTGTCGTTGCAGCTCGGCGATGCGATTCGTCGTTAGGTCGCTGGCCTGTCCAACGCGCTCTCGCTCACGCCGCAGCTGTCCGTCACGCTCGACCTGTGCCCCGAGCCGCGCGGCTCGCGCATCGAGCGGCTGCAAGCGCTCGAGCTCGCGACGCAATTGGTCGTGATGGTCGGCGCGATAGCCGCTCGGGATGGCGCCGAGATCCGCGCGGAGTGCGGTCTCGCGCTCCTCCTTCTGCACGATCTCGCGTGCGATCTGAGCGAGTTCCTGGATGGCGCTTTGCACTCGCGCGAGGCGGCGCTCCAGCTTGCCGACGTTCTCGAGTGCGACGCGGCGCTGATCGCCTAACGCTTTGACAGTCGGCGGCAGCTCCATGAGCTGGTCGAGGCGCTTGCGGTAGTAGCTGCCGTCAACGACAGCCGTGTTGAGCTGATCGTCAATGAGGTCGAGGACGGAGCGATAGTGGTCGCCCAGTGGTCGGGCGCAGGTTGGGCAGATGCCATTCTCACCGGCGGCGACGAGGCGCTCGCGCTGCTCTTTGAGCTCCGCGTGTTGCCGACGCAGCGCCTCGAGCTTTGTCTCCGCCTCCTGGCGATCGCGAACCCAGTCGGTTCGCTTCACCTCCAGCTCGTCGTCCGTGCGCTGCAGCTCCTGGCGCTTCTCGGCCAACTCGGCGGTTGCCTGCTCCTCGATCCCTGGCGCCGCTTCGATCTTCCCACGTCGGTCGCGCAGCCGGCCAAGGTCATCGGCAATGGCTCGCGCGCTCTCGAGTAGCGTTCGACGTCGACCTTCCTCTGCATACAGACGATCCATCTCGTGCAGCGCGGTGACGATCTCGCCTAACGGCGCGATCTCGACGCGAATGCGATCGAGCTCCACCCGTGCCGCGGAGACGTCGGCGAGCTCGCGATCGAGCCGTTCGCGATCGCGCGCGAGGCCGGCGGCTTCGCTCTCCGCCACGCGAAGCTCAGCGAGCAATCCCTGCAGGCGCTCGCGCTCGCGCTGCAGCGACTCCCAGCGCGGAGTGACGTGCTCGAGCAGATGCACTGCTCGCGAGCGCCGATCCGTCGCGTCGTGGAGACGGGTCTCCGCGAGTGCGACGCGCGCTCTCGCGTCGCCGAGCATTCGTGCTACGCTTTCCGGATCGGGCATCCCGGCACGTAGGCCGGCCGCCTCAGCGAGGATGATGCGGCGGCGCTCGCGCACGAGAGCCTGCGCCGTTCGCAGCTTCTCGTAGCCAAGCACGCGCGAGAGGAACTGGGCGCGCTCTGACGGCCCCATCGCCGCCATCACGCTCAGCTCCTTCTGACCCGTGAAATACGTATTGAAGAACTCGTCGAGGCTCATGCCGAGCCGCCGTCGCAGCAACTCGGTGACGCCCGTGATCGTGTTCGCAATCGGCGCGCTCGCGCCATCGAGGAACAGCTCGGCGTTCGTGAGGCCTCGAGAGACGAGATATCGATGCCCGCCTAGCTCGAAGTCCAGCTCGACGCGTACTTGCGCGCGCGCTCCCGCTCGGTTGAAACGGATCGAGTCGCGCGTTCCACGAGCGGCGGGCGTGCCATAGAGCGCCCAGGCAATGGCCTCCAGTACCGTCGATTTGCCGGCGCCGTTGGGGCCGATGATGCCCGTTAGGCCGGAATCGAAAACGATGCGGGTGTCGGCGTGCTGCCGAAAATTGGCGAGATGGAGCGAGTTCAGATGCACAACGTCATCCGCTCCCATCCATGGCCGGCTCGGCGCCAAAGTGCGCCGGGCCAACGGTATTCTCGGCTTCGCCCAGATAACGCAGTCCTAATGCCACCAGATCCTTGCGATCGACGTCGGGATCGAGCACGCGACTCATCAGCTTCTCGCGGACGACGTCGGCTAAGGACGGTCGCTTTCCCGGTGCGCCTTGCGCCGACAGTCGAGCGACTTCGGGCCGGCGGGTGTCCAGATGGAAATGCAAGGCGCGGCGCTTGAGCTCACGCAATGCCTTCTGGTCGAGCTCCCGCGCGATGTGACGCGGCAGATCACGCACGATGAGGCGCACGATCTTGTCGTCGATGCCGCCGCGGACGCCGGCCACCGCGCTCTGAATTCGTTCGTCGAGCTCGGTCACCGTTAGGCCGCGCGCCGAGATCGGCGGAAGATCGATGAGCGGACGAGAGGACGGCAGCGGATGGAACTTGTGCCCGCCGTCTTCCAGGTTCCACTCGATCAGTCCCTTCCCCGGCACTCCGGCGACGCGCTCTTCATACAGCTCACCCCAGGCGTTCTGACTTGTGTAGTCGATCGAGCCCGAGTAATAAGCGTTAGGCTCGATCTGGCGATACACGTGGTAGTCACCAAGCGCGATGTAATCCCAAGCGGCAGCGTGGAGCTCGGAGCGCGGGATTTCCAGCGCGGCGCGGTCTGACGTGAGGAAGTACGCAGGCAACGTTCCCTCGACAGCCCCGTGGAGCACGAGCACGTTGTGCCGCGCCTTCGCATCCGGCCTCAGCTCGGGTCGTCTTCCGGGGAGGTTCGGAACCGCCAGTATCGAGAGACCCAACTCGGCCAAGTGAAAGCGCTCAGGGTCCGCGTACGCGACGTGCATCCCGAGCTCGCGAAACAGTCTCAGGATGCTGCCGGTCTCGCTCGCGCGCGGCGTATCGTGGTTGCCGGCGACCATCACGATGGGGACGTTAGGCAATCCCGCGCGCAACCGGCTGAACTGCAGATACGCGTGGACGATTGCTGGATTCGTCGGACGGACGTTGTGGAACACATCACCCGCAATGAGCACCACGTCGGGGCGTAGCTCGATGATGCGATCGATCGCGATCTGAAATGAGCGCGCAACGTCTGCCTCCCGCTGATTGATCCCGACGGGAGTGAGACGCTGATACTGCCGAAATCCGAGGTGCAGGTCCGATAAATGGACGAGACGCATGCTGCGGGAGTCGAGGCGCGCTGAGAGAATCTCTCCGCGCCAAATATACCCCGAAGGTGTTCGCTCGCGCCTGCTCTACGGACGCTTCTCGATGGTCTTCATTCGCTGTGTGACACGCGTCTCAAACCGCAGCACCGTGTCGTCGCTGCCCGGGACCCGAAAAACCGAATGCGCGACGATCGTGAACTGCGATTCGGTGAGCCATCCACGGGTGCGATCGACAAGCATCGTTCCCGTGACAGAGCCCTTCTCGAGCACTGGGCCAGCGCCCTGTGTCAATCCCGCGTCGGGATCTGGGCTCATCTCGCCATGCATCGACACGTAGGCGAGCGTGCCGTGATGCGTCAGTGAGTCAAGACGAAACTTCGTGTGTAGCCAAGCGCTCATCGCTCCACCGGACGCGGCACGTCCACCCGCGGGAACAGGCATCTCACGAGTCCATGTGTAGCCCACCTCGATCGGACCGCGCGGGAATGCCGCCGGCATGAGCGACATGGTCGCGGCGACGTCGGGCGCGGTATCGGTCGTGTCGGCGAGCGATACCGTTCCGTCCGGCGAGATGCGCAGCGTCATCGCCCGCCCCTCGAGAGACCGTCGCGCCTCGTTCTCGAGGTTGAACGCGCGGTCGTCGTTGGAGCTCAGCTGGATCGAATCGGTGACGGCTTTCACGTACGTCGCTGCGGGCATGCTTCGCTCGACAATAGCGCGTGAATAGACCCGCATCGTCGTCGTCACCGACGTCGTTGCCGAGCTACCGTGTCTCCGGAGTCCTGTGAGCTCCGTCTGCTGGTCGAGCCGCAGATGCAGCGTGTCGCCGACGTGCGGACGAATCTGGAGCAGCACCGACTGTGCTCCTGCCGCAAGCGCCCTCGTCAGGCACATAACGACGCCGAGCAACAGATGACCGCGGCGTAGTCGAGGGGATTCCATAGCCAAACGTCAGAAGCCGTAGGGATCGTCGACCGGCGCCGACCGGATCGGGCTCACCATCGGGCGCGCCGACACCGGCGTTGCGGCAACGTGCGGCGCGAGCTGAGCCTTGAAGAATCGCTTTATGTCAGCGGGCCGCTCACGCAGCGCGGCATTCCGCGCCCGGATCACGTCCTCTTCCTCGTGCGTGGCGATGACATCCTGGATCCAATTGAGCGTCAAGGTAGCGTCGAGCGGACGTAATGAGCGGAGCACGGCTGCGTCGAGCGTCACGTCCTGCGCTTGCGGGTATCGTTCCGCGCCGTCACGGCCGCGCATGATGGCCGGTCGCGGAAAGCGCACGAAGATTGGTTGTGTGAAGTGCGGATGCCGCACCATGAGCTGTCCCTTCTCGAGCGTTGCAAGCTTTGTTTTCACCGCCGGGCTGAGTATGGAATACCCCGGAGTCGCCAACTCGTCCGCGTCCATGCGTCCGTAGAGCGCGGTCCCCGAGTTCCCAACCACGCGCCGGTGCACTTGCGAGCGAAACTGCTGCGCACTGAACAAGACGAGACCCAAGTAGCGTCCGCGCTCCGCGAGGTCGAGCAGCATTTTGCGAACGTAGGTGTCTTGACCGTCGCCCGGCGCGTACTTGTTGAGCTCGTCCACGAACACGACGACGTGTTTGACGCCGAGGTCTCGCTTTTCCAGGTGCTCCCGCAATTTTGTGACGACGCGCGCAAAGACGAGATCCTGCGCGTCCTCCTCGAGGGAAGCGACGTCGATGACATACACCGTGCGGTCCTGAAAGCTCCCGAACGGGAGATCGCCTACGTTCCCGTCGTCGGTGACGAGACCCGCGCAGCGCGTCGAGATGTTCGAGAGGCGATTCCGCACCTTACGAATGGTCGCGATGTGGTGCGTGCGCCAGCTCTCGTTGCCACGTTGTTCCAGTGCGAGCAGCAGGTCCTTGAACCACGCCTCGAGATCGGCGAATGAGCGTACGCGGTACCGCTTTCCTGGAAGAACGTGATCGTCACTAAAATCGCGGTCGACGATGCGCTCTCGTATGAAATCGATCAAGGCGTCCGCTTTCGCGTCGACGTCGTCCTTGTTCAGCAGCACCTCGGCATACTGCAGCACTTCGCGCAGCCCCCAGGTCAACGCGGTCACGTTATCCAGGAGCTCCTCGTTCGAGCGCAACGTGTTCAGTGTAATGCCGTCAGACTTGTATGGCGCGAAGTACTGAACGTTCTCGAAGGGCGTCGCGGGGACCCCACACTTCTCATACAACGCGCGGTCCTTGTCGTCGATCGGGCCATCCTGATCGAGGAAGCAAAGATCGGGACCCTTGACGTTGAAACACAACGCGGCAATGGAGCCCTTTTGCATCGGGAAGTGCGTGAAGAGCGAGGAGAGGATCCACTCGATCGCGCTCGTTTTCGTCGCCAAGCCCGAAACGCCGGTGATGTTGAGATGTGCTGCCTCCGGGCCAATGAGGAAATCCGCATCGAGATAGATCGGTGCATCGGTTCCCCCCGCGTGATACACACCGATTGGGATTCCCGTCCGCGAGCCCTCGGCAAGGTAGCCGTCCATCCGCAGCGCGACAGCGACGTCGGTGTCGTCAGCGAGATGAACGTCGCCTAACGGTACCGGCTGAAGTGGCTCATCAGGGATTTGTCGCAGCACGGCGGCCGTATAGAGCCGGATCTCGGCGCGCTCCGTTGTCGCGAGCGAGGCAGATGACGGACTACCATCGTGTCCCAAGACGTCATGCAGCGGCGACTGAAGGTCCGAGTAGCTGAATCCTTCGACAACGACGCCGTACACACGCGTGATCTGCCCGTTGATCGTGTACTTGCCTTCGACCCTAACGATAGTGCCGACCCCGACAGGCGAATCGAGCGAAGTCCAGAAGTGAAACTCGTGCGGTGTGTTCGGACGTCGCTCGGTGGCGACAACACGTCCGAGAGGATCGAGTGCCTGGTTCGTCATGTCACCGCGTCCAGAAACGCTTCGCAATCGTGGATGCCATATACCATTTTATCCCACCGGCCGTCGGGCAACGCGAGCGGCGACGTTTCGGCGAATATCCAAAGGGAGATTTGATCGGCGCGAGCGCCGATCAAATCAACTTCTATATGAGCCGGGTGCGCGATCTCGACTCGCACCAGTCCCCACATCGGATCGTAGCCGAGCGGATCGCGGAGCCGCAGATACCAGCTTGCGACCGGAACGCGCTTTGGCGATGTCACGCGAAAAACGCTCGAGCGTTCGCCACGTCGCAGCGCGAGGATCGCTTGCAACGCGTCGCCTTCCGCGTAGAGCGTCCGGTGGCTCTTCACGACGCCGACCGTGCATGACGAGACGGCGACCTTGTCGCTCCCGCTGATGCCGCCGTCGATGAAAAGCGGTTCTTTCTCGCGATTGCACCATCGTTCGGCCAGCTCGCGCTCGGCTTCCTCTCGATCGTCCTGGACTCGGTGCACCGCCTCGTCGCGCAGGATGAACGGGTGCGCGGGCGCATCCTGCGACGCGGGCGTCGTATCGACAACCTCGAGGCCGAGGTTCTGGAGCGTGCGGCGACGTTCGGGTGAGAACGCACGCAAACACGCATAGAGACGACGTCTGACAATTGGACGATGCCAGGTCGCCAAGCGACGATTGCGACGGATGCGAACAACGGCGGCAACGGTGCCGTGGATGATGGGGGTGCCGTCGATATACGCGACGACTCGACTCGTCTGCGTTCCGTCGAGGAATGCCGCGAACGCAACCTCTGGCTCGCCGAATACCCGGCGCGCGCGCTGCACTCCTGCCTCGATGACGTCAGCATCAACGAGGCGCGGCGGCCGCGCATCGGGCGTAAGGTGTTCCAGCGCTTGGTCACCATTGGTGACGAGCGCGATCTCGGGGGCGAGCGCGCGCAGTTGCCGCTGCAGAGCGAGAAGCCCTTGGTCGGTGGCGGCGCGCAAGACGACGGTCATCCGTGTGCACACTAAGGGTGCGCACGATGAGAGGGAAGATCAGCGGGCAGAGCGCCGAGAGCAGAGCGTGAACTGTGTCGCGTCTACCGCACAACCCCAATGGCT
>DATEGN010000378.1:0-2401 GCA_035280125.1 Gemmatimonadaceae bacterium
CGATTCACGATCGTCGTCGGTACGTATCGCCGGTATCCAGCAAGCGCCACGAGCTCGACGTTGTGCGAATCACATATCTCCTCGAGCTCGACACCCGCGCCCTGTTGCCCGACGGCAACGATCTCGACGGCAATATCACGTGCGCGCGCCCGCGACAGCGCGCCGGCATCCGCCCGATCGCTTGCGACGACGACGACGTCACCACATCGCCGTTCACCAACCTTGGCGAAGTGGTCGAGGATTGCTTGCAGATTCGTCCCGCCGCCGGATGCAAGCACGGCGATGCGCGCTCGGGTCACGGCGCGGAAGCTAGGCAATTGTGGGTCACCTTGCCACGATCCGATCCACGGCGTCGGCGAGCGAGACGACCAACTCCACATCTTCCCGCTCGGCGTGCTCGCGCTCGTCGGGGCGTGTGTTGTCATCCACGATCAACATCGGCTTGCCGCCGAGTGCGATGCCGGGGGCGACATCGCGCCAGCGATCGCCGACATACGTCGATCGCTCGAGATCGAGCGCGTGCTCCGTTGCCGCGCGGCGGAAGAGGAGCGTGCCCGGCTTCCGGCAATCGCAGGCGCCGCCGAATTCTGGATGATGCGGGCATACGTATGTCGCGTCGATGCGCGCCCCCTCTTTCGCGAGAAGCTCCGCCATTCGCGAGGCGACGCGCTCGTAATCGGCCTGACTCAACACGCCGCGTGCGATTCCCGACTGGTTCGTCACGATAATCACAGGAATGCCGGCGCGATTGAGCCGCGCGATGGCATCCGCGGCGCCGGGACGAAGCCGCACGAGATCCGGATCGCCGATGTAGTGGGCGTCGTCGATGATCGTGCCGTCGCGATCGAGGAATGCCGCGGCGCGCGCGACCGCTGTCACGAGCGCGTCTGCAGGGCGGCGACGAGCGCGGTGGCGAGAACGTCGTCCTCGTGCGGCAACACCGTGCGGAGGTCGAGCAGCACTCTGCCCTCGGCCACCCGTGCGATCACGGCGGGCTCGCCCAGCCGCAGCGCGCTCTCGAGAACGGCCGGATCTCCCTTCATCACGAGCGCGACGGACGCAATCTTCGCCGTCGGGAACGCGCCGCCGCCGACACTGGCCTCACTGTCCACGATCTCCACGACTCGGGCAGACGCACCAAGTGTATCGACCAACGCGCGGGCGCGACGACGGAGCTCGTCGATCGACGCGCCAAACATCGCGAGAACTGGAATCTCGCGCATTGCGTGCGACGGGTCGCGATACAACGCCAAGGTGGCCTCGAGCGCCGCGAGCGTGAGCTTGTCCACGCGGTACGACCTCGCCAGCGGATTTCGCCGCAATGCCGCGATCGATGCTCGTTCACCGACGATGATCCCGGCCTGCGGGCCGCCGAGCAACTTGTCACCGCTCATCATCACGAGCGTCGCGCCGGCTCGCAGCGCTTCTCGCGCCGTGGGCTCTCCCGTTAGGCCGAATGTCTCCAACGAGATCAGGAGCCCGCTGCCGAGGTCGTGGATGATCGGCACACCCGCGGTCGCCGCGATCGGTCGCAGCTCTGCGACACTCGCCTCGGCGACGAATCCCTCGATCGCAAAGTTGCTGCGATGTACTTTGAGAATGGCGCCAATGGTCTCGCCATCGCCCAACGCATGGCGATAGTCATCGACATGCGTTCGGTTCGTCGTGCCGATCTCGACCAGGTGCGCCCCGCTCCGTTCCATAATCTCCGGAATGCGGAAGCTGCCTCCGATCTCGACCATCTCGCCGCGCGAGATGATCGCGCCGCGACCGTTTGCAAGCGTATTGAGTGCGAGCACGAGCGCCGCCGCGCAGTTATTCACCACCAATGCGTCCTCGGCGCCCGTCAGCTCGCGCAGGAGTGAAGCGCAATGCACGTAACGCGAGCCGCGTGAAGCGGATTCGATATCGTACTCGAGATTCGAGTAGCCGCGTGCGACCGCTGACATCGCCTCGATCGCGGGCTTGGGCAACGGCGCTCGGCCAAGATTCGTGTGGAGCACGACACCCGTCGCATTGATCACCGGCCGCAACGACGGCCGCACGATTCGCGTGAGCTCGTCTTCGACGGCGGCGAGCCATGCCGCTTCGTCGCGCGGCGCGCCCTCGCTGTTGCGCGCGGTCGCCAGCGCGGCGCGCACTGCCTCGACGACATTCGCCCGCGGCGCTCGCTCCAACAGCACACGCACGCCCGGCAGCTCGAGCAGCGCATTGACGCTCGGTAGTGCTCGTCGCGGATCAGCGCGATCGTTAGGTGTGGACGCGTTGCGAATCATCAGCGGCGCGGTGGCTTGCGCGGCGGTGTGCGCGTCGTGTCACGCACGCGAGTCGTATCCCGGTGCAGCGAATCTTTTGCGGTAGGCAGCGGGATTCTCGGCATGGTGACCGTGCGTGTACTCGT
>DATEGN010000379.1:0-3382 GCA_035280125.1 Gemmatimonadaceae bacterium
CGGCTTGATCGCGCTGCAGATCGACGCGCTGGCGTACGAGGAGCTACGGCGTGCGATCGAGCTCGGATACTGCCCGGAAATCACGAAGATGGTGCGCGAGGAGAACTATGCGCTGCGGCGCTGGTTCTGCGGGTTGCCATCGGCAACCCCGTATTGCCAGGCGGGGATCTTCCATGGCGAGAATGACGGCATCCCGGCGTTTCGGTTCTACGACAAGGCCTCACGCTTCGTCGTCACGTGCAATAGTCCGCGTGGGGTTCAGTACATTCGCGATCGCATTCACACGCCAGGAGCGCTCGCGGGCGGCTCGAGCTATGTCAATCTGCTCGACGGCGACGCGCAAACGGTGGCGTTCACCGTCGCGACGCGGCGGCGAATGTCGGTCTATCGACGGCTGGGCGGAACGCGCATGGCACTCCTGATCGTGCTGCATCCGATTCGCACAGCGATCATCGGCGTGTACTCGGTCCTCGAGTGGCTCCGCGAGGAATGGGAGCGCGCGGTCGGCGAATTTGCGCGGCGGCGAACGCATAGCGAGGGCCTCTTTCCGTTCATTCGCATCCTCAGCAACGTCGTCGTGCGCGAGCTACAGACGATGGCGATCCTCCTCGACATCTACCTCGGAGTCCCCGTCATCTATAGCACGTACATGCAGTACGACGAACTCGGACATCACTTCGGGCCAGCGAGCTGGCAGGCATTGCGTGATCTCCGGCGAACCGATTCGCGCATTCGCAGCATTCGCCGAATGATCCGGGGCGCCGCGGGTCGCGAATACGATCTGGTGATTCTCTCGGATCACGGGATGGCACCGTCGGCGAGCTATCGCGTTCGCTACGGTGAGTCGTTAGGCAGTACGGTCCAGAAGATTCTCGACGGCGACGCCGCGCGCCGCGGGCGCGTCGGGCTCAGCGCGCATACGAGCGAGAACCGCATCGGCGAGTACGCCGAGGTCGGTGCGAACCTGATCGAGTCGCTCGCGCTCGAGACGCCGCCCCGACGGCGCACGATTCGGCGCATGTTCCGGCGGGTTGGGAACTGGATGCGTCGCCACTACGGCGTGCGCGAGCTCATCTTGCCGGAGAAGTATCGCGTCGACGAGCGGCATGATGTCGTCGTGACGTACAGCTCGTCGCTGGCGCTCGTGTATTTCGCGGACGTACCCGAGCGGCTCGGCTACGAAGCCATCGCCGGCGATCGGCGTCGCGCGCACCTATACGCGGAACTGCTCGCGCACCCCGGCATTGGGCTTATCGGCACGGTAGACGGGGATCGTGTGCGCGTGGAGAACGCCAAAGGGCGGGCGACGATCCAGGATGGCGCGGTCATCGATATGCGGGGGACGAACCCGCTCGAGCCGTACGGGACCGAACCGGTCCTGGCGCGCGCCGTCGAACGGCTCGTGAGGCAGCCGAACGCCGGTGACCTGGTTCTCTTCGGTGCGTACGACGGCTATGAGATCGTGTGCTTCGACGACCAGATCGGCGCGCACGGATCGGCTGGCGGAAGCCAGCTCCACCCATTCCTCATCGCGCCGCGATCGTTGGGTCTGGAGAATGCGGTGCTCGAGGACGCGCGCGATCTGCACGGCGCGCTAATGATCAAATACTCGACCGACGGCGCCTAACGGGCGGCGGCGAGGAGGTAGTCGCGGGCGTCGTCGCCGGACATGCGCTCGGGCTCTTCGGCGTCGCCGGAGCGGCGCAGAACGCCACGGACGACCGTCTCCACCGTGACGAGCGGCGCATCGGCCTCGGCAACGACGGTGCATTCCCATTTGCCGCGGTCGGGTCCTTTGAGGACGAGCTTGTATTTGGCCGCGTAGACGGTGTAGCGCGCCGCTGTCATCCTGAGGAGCGGCAGCGACGAAGGATCTGCTTCATCGTCCTGAGGAGCATCCTCGTGTCGCACCGAATCAAGGGTCTCAACCGAATCGAGCAGATCCTTCGCTTCGCTCAGGATGACCGCTTCGTCCGTGGGCGGCGCGTCGGCAACGATGACTTCTTCGATGCGTTCGGGGTGCGCCGCAATCACGGCGATGCCGCTCTCGACGCCGCCTTGGCGAATTGGAGAGAAGAAGTGGAGCTCGATGAATCGTTCTGCGGGAAGGCTGGCGGCGATCGCGACGAGGAAGCGCTCGCGCGTCGCTTCGAGAAAGCGCGTCACGGCGCGCCCACCGCGGTGCGGGCATCGCTCGCCGGGACAGTCGTCAGGCCACGGCCCTCGAGCTCGCGCTCGACGTACAATCGCAATATGTGCATGAAGTCCTGCGCGTTCGTCACGACACCGAACGCCTGGTGAGTGCCACGATCCTTGAGCTTGGAGACGACGAACTCGGACGAGTCGACGCAAATCGTCGGCAGCTCGCGCATCGTCCCGTTAGGCTCGGTCACGAACGCCGGCAGCATGTTGCCTGTCGCGATCGCGTGCAGTGCCGTCGCGATGAGGATGGCCATCGTCGCCTTCGTCGTGTGGCGCTTCATCGCGTCCTGCCCCGCGATCGAGTCGGTGATCACATCGGGCAACGGGCCATCATCGCGGATCGATCCTGTCAGTACAAAAGGCACGTCGTGAACGACACAGGAATACATGATGCCGTCTTTGATGATCCCCTGTTTCACGGCGTTTGCGATCGAGCCCGCCGCGCGCACTTTGTTGATCGCGCGCATGTGCAGGCCGTGTCCGCCACTCGTGGCTTCGCCGGTGTGCGTCATGCCGAGCGTCGTTCCGAAAATGGACGCCTCGATGTCGTGAACCGCTACAGCGTTGCCGGCGAGCAGTGCACCGACGAAGCTGTTCGCGATGAACCAGCTCATGTCGTTGCGCGCGCGCGAGTGCACGAGCGCCGGCCCCGTGACCCAGATCGGGTAGCCGCCACGCTCGCGCTCCTCGACGAGGAGCTGCGCCATGAGCGAGTAGTCGATCGGCTTTTCGCGCGAGACCTCGGAGGTCATGAACTTGAACTCGTCGCTCCCTTCGGCGGCCACGAGGTCGGTTTGGACAAATATCCCTTCCGACCCATCTTCCGCCTTGCCGACAGCAACGAGCTCACCCTTACGGATGCGACGCCCTTCCTTCACCCACAGCGTTCCGTCGCGGTCGAGGACGAGGGCGGAGTCCATGCGCGGCTGCCGCGGCATGCGCCAATCACCTTTGAGGTGGACGTATGTCGGAAGGTTCGTGGTCGAAAAGAATCCTTCGGGGAGGACGCCATCCGCGGGCGCAGCAACGAATTTGGCGTCGGGAGCCGAGGCGAGCTCGGGGCGCTTGAAGTCGGGTGGTGAGAAAGGCACGCGATAAAACTAAAGGGGAACGGGGGTCGGGGAACGGGGGCACGGGGATTCGGAACGCAGCGGTTCCTACGTTCCCGTCCCCCCGTCCC
>DATEGN010000380.1:0-2794 GCA_035280125.1 Gemmatimonadaceae bacterium
CGCTACTTGCGACTTTTGGTGGACGGGGAGTCCACCGCGGCGTCGACTGCTTGTAGGCCAGATACTCGCCTCCAAAAATCGATTCGAGGACGCCCTCCTCGTAGCGCACGATGAGCGAGTACTCAATAGCAAAGATCACGACCGCAATCGGGAGAAACCACAACACGCCCGAGATGATCGTGAAGCCCATCCAGATGAGAAGGTTTCCGACGTAGAGCGGATTCCTCACCCAGACGAAGATGCCGTAGGTCACGAGTCGTTGCACGGTCCGCGAACGACGACGCGTTACCGTGCCCGCGGCAGCGACTCCGGCGAGACGAATCCATTCGCCGGCGACGATGAAGATGGCGCCGATGATCCACAGTGCCGTCGACATGCGGCCGGGAACGAGCAGCGGCACGCCGATGAAGAGCACGGGGAGCCAGCTGCGATTGCGAAAAAGCATCGCGCCGATGCGCGCGCTGCGCGTCTGCTCGGCGTTGGAAATCGGTGCGGTGTTTGGCAAAGACATGAGTGGAAGGTAACCAGGACGCCCCCATGCCTCTCGACATCTCGAGGGGAAGGTACCTGTTACAACTCTCCGGCTTCCACGTCGTGCAGAAACTCGCTCACTAAGGCATTGAACGCGGCCGGCCGCTCGACGCTACTCAGATGGCCAGCGTTTGCGAGCAGCTCGAGACGACTCCCAGGAGTCGCTGCTTGCATCGCGCGAGCTTCCTTGGGGGGCGTGATGACGTCTTCGTCGCCAACGATGATCAGCGTGGGAATGGCCAGCGTCTCCAGTGTCGCCGTCGAGTCGGGCCGGCCGAGCATCGCCTCGAGTGCCCCGACGATTCCATCGACAGTTGCGCTCGCGGCGGTCGCGCGCATTGCGCGCTCGATTTCCGGCTTCCGCTCACGCGTGGACTTGCCGAGCAGTCCAACGAGCTGACGGTCGACCACTGCGCCGACGCCGGCGTCGCGTGCGAGCGCCATCAGCTCGTGGCGACGCTCACGCGTCTCGGGCGAATCGGCTCCGGAGCGGGTGTCGGCGAGCACAACGGCGCGGATGCGTGGCGCGTGACGGCGCCAGAGGGAAAAAGCGACATAACCGCCCATCGAGAGTCCAACAACAATCGCGCGACGTACATCGAGAAAGTCGAGCAGCTCGGCGACGTCATCCGCATAACGATCCATGGTGAAAGGGCTCGCGGCGGCGGATTCTCCGAAACCGCGGAAATCAATGGCAATGCAGCGCCAATCCGCAGCCAGCGCGCTCGTTTGCGGCGCCCACATCGTCCGGTTCAATGGGAATGCGTGAAGGAACACCACGGGCGCTCCCTCGCCGACGTCGTCGTAGCCGATCGTCGCGCCGCCGATCTGCGCGATCATCGCTCAGTCCGTCGTCACTCGGCGTCGGGCCAGAGTGGAAGCAGCTTTCGCCATTCGTCAGGCACACGGACTGCCCGCCCATCATGTCCGATCGTCACGAAGACGATGTTCGCTCGCGCGACGAGCAGATCGGACTCCACTTTGTGCGCCTCCTGGCGAACGATGTAGCTCGTATTGCGAACCGCCAGCAGGCCGGACCGAATGCGCAAATTCTCACCGGGCAGCGACTGGGCCAGGTAATCGATGTCCACGTGGCGCACCACAGAGAACACGGGCTGTTTCGCCCAGTGCTTCACGTCGACCTGCGGCTCGAGAAGAGCCCACCGCGCCCGCTCGAGAAAATTGAGCATCGTCGCATGATTCAGATGCCCAAGCATGTCGCAGTCGGTTGGATAGATGTGAAACTGAACTTCGGGCAAGGTTGACATGTGGTCCTTTACCGCCTTGAACTGCATTTCACTGCATCCATCGCGCGTCGAACGATAGCCAGAACAGAGTCGTCCCGCCTTGTTCTCGACCCAACGCAACCGCTGCCGCGAGTGCCTTTGCGCCATACGTCGGATCGATCGCTAGGCCCATGCGCTCGAGGCATTGACGAGCGACTTCAGCGCCATCGTTGGTGACGCGCCCATACGCGCCGCCATAGAAACCCTGCAGAATGCGAAGAGCGGCCTTACCCGGCCTCGCTATGCCTTCGTCGGCCAGCCGCTCAAGCAAACGCGCCGTGCGTGCAATTAGGCGCCGCACGTGCGCCTGGTTCGCGACAACGCGCGGCACGACGCGTACACCAATCACCTCGAGGTCGAGTCGCGCAATGGCCAGCCCCAGCGAGAGGCCTGCCGCCGTTCCACCCGTTCCGAGTGGAACCACGAGCCGATCGGGTCGGGGCATCACTCCGTTGCGCACCTGATCCGCCAGCTCGAGTCCCGCATTGACTTGGCCCAGGATTCCGAGTGGCGAGCTCCCTCCGGCGGGAATCCATCGTGCGCCACGCAGCCGCGCGACCAAGGCACACAGATACGAGCCGAGTACGCCGCGTTGCATCGTACTCTCGTCCGCCTCGAGCGCGGTGCGCTCGCACACCCGGCGCGCCACGTCGTTCATCTCTTGTGGCCAGCGAAAAACGCGCGTGCGCGCACCGAGTCGGCGCGCGTAGAGCGCGGTCGCCAATGCGTGCGTCGAACCGGCAGCGCCGACCGTCACGACGGCGTCGCCGGGCCGCACGCCACCGAGCAGGAACTCGAGTGCCCGTATCTTGTTGCCGCCTAACGGATCGGCGACGAGATCTTCGCGTTTGAACCAGAGTCCCGGCACGAGCGCCTCCGCGGATTGCAGCCGACTCGGAAAGCGGCCGAGGTGGGCCCGTGGCACACTCGCCAGAGCGGCGAAGCGCTTGACGAGTGGGATCACTTCTCCGGCATCG
>DATEGN010000381.1:0-2439 GCA_035280125.1 Gemmatimonadaceae bacterium
TGGTTCGGGCTTCGGAACTGGAAGCGCCATGGTCGTCCGTCCAACCAAGAGAGCGAGCGTAACGCTGAGCAGCACCCTCGCGCCACGCCCCACGCTCCACCCTCCACGCGCTAGGGTTCTCCCCCTTGCTCCACAGTCTTCAGGACCTCCGCGCAACGTTTTCCCCATGGATTGAACTTGTTCGCGGCGAAGCCGCCCTTCCACGTCTCGATCGCCTCCTCGCGCTGGCCATTGAACCAGAGGGCACGCCCGAGCTCGAAGTGGGCTTCGATCAGACCTGGTCCGAGGGCAATCGTCTTTCGGAAAAATGTCTGCGCGTCCTCGAACATGTCGCGCTCGAGATAGACCAGGCCGAGATAAAAGTGAGCGTAGAGCGAAGCCTTCTTGTCGTTGTCGAGCCGGATGGCTCGCGAAAGATGCTCGATCGCCTCGCCGAAGATGCGCTTCTTGAGACAAATGTAGCCGACGTTGATGCGAGCAAGGGCATTTTGCGGCTGCCGCATCAGGACCTTCTGGAACGTGAGGAGCGCGTCGTCGTATTTCTCCTGCAGCATCAGCGCCCAGCCGAGGAGCGCTTCGGCCTGCGGATCGTTAGGCGACAGCTCCAGCGCTTTACGGAGCGAGAGCTCCGCCCCGTGATGATCTCCGAGAGAGAGTTTGCTCCAACCCTTTTCTATGAACGTCGACGCGCCGAGGTGATCGGCGTGCACGACCGGCCGCTCACCGGTGAACTGCGGCGCGTTCGATGGCGCCGCGAGGTGCACCCCGGAATTGCCATTTCCGCCGTGCTGGGCGCGGAGCGACTTCCATCGTTCGACGAGCTGCTTCACGTCGTCGCGCAGCGTACTGAGCTCTCCGATCTCCTGCTCGAGCTGCTTGAACAGCGCGCCGATGTCGGATTTCAACGCGTCCAGCTCACTCGCCGCTCCCTGACCGGAGAGCCGCTGCTCGAGCGCGCCATACCGCTCGCGCAAGGACGCGCGTGATTCGTTAGGCATCGACAGCGGCCGCGCTGGCGATCGGCGTGCCGCGGGCGCTTCCGAGTTGGAGTGCGATGCGCTCCGTCGATGAGAGCAGCTGTTCGACGTCGAGGACGATCACCAGGCGCTGCCCTTCCCCGCGTCTGACGATGCCCTTCAGGTACTCTCCCGCCAGGCCGCGGAAAAACGTCGGCGCGGAAGACAGATTCCCCGCCTCGACCGTCGACACTTCGACCACCGAGTCGACAACGACGCCAATCCAGTCGCCCCGTGCGTTGAGCACGACGATGCGTGTGTCCGACGCCACCTCTCGATCGGCGAGCTCGAACCGACGACGCAAATTCACGACGGGAATCACGCGCTTCTGATACTCGATCACACCTTCGACCCAGGCCGGTACATCGGGCAGCGCACGCGGCGTCTGATACCGCAGCACACGTTCGACCGCGAAGATGTCGGCCGCGAACAGATCGTCGCCGAGCCGGAAGTTCACGAGTTTGGTCGCGTCGGTGTTCATACAGTCTCCTCAACCGGCTCGTTGAGCACGTTGGTTGCCGGGCGGTGCGCCGCAATGAGCGTCTCCGCGTCGAGCAAAGCGATGAGATCTGAATCGCGATGCACGATGCCAAGCAGCGATTCGTCTTTCGTGCGTGTACCCGGTGCGTCCCTGACGCTCCGTAAATCGACCGTGATGACGTCGTCCACGTCATCGGCGGCGAAGGCGATGCGCCGTTCACCGCCGCAGAACACGACCACGGTTTCCTGCTGGCGGCATCGGATGCCGAGCGCAGTTTGCGGGTCGAATACGGACACGAGCGAACCTCGCAGCGTGAAGACCCCGAGCATCGACGGCGGCATGTCGGGCAACCGATGCAGCGCAGGCATGTCGAGCGCTTCTTCGGCGGTAATCAGCTCGACCGCGAACAATTCACGCGCGATGCGAAACACGAGGAGCTGGGCAATGCCGGTCCGGCGATGGACGCGTTCCCGGAAGGTCAGTGTTTCACTGACCTCCCCAGTCGCCTCCTCGGCGGCCGCGGTTGCCGCGAGCGACGCGGCAATCGAGGCAGCAAAGTCCTCGATCGACAGCACTGCAGGTTCGTCGTTCCCAGAATCCGATGTCATTTTCGGCAGGATGGGCGGCGTTCACGAACGTGCCGCTTCCTGAGTATGACAGTTGGGCGGTGGGGCCAGTCACAAAGCCAAGCACCCTTACCTGGGCGCTCCCAGCATCGCGACGATCGCCGGCGCGATCTCGCCCAGCGCCGCCACGCGATCTGCTCCCGCCACCTGGAGCGCCGCGTTAGGCATACCGAAGATCGTCGACGTGGCGCGATCCTGGAGGACGGCGCGTCCGCCGGCATTCCGGATCGCACGCGTGCCGTCGGCGCCGTCGCGGCCCATGCCGGTGAGCACGACCGCGACGACATCGCTGCCAAAGCGCTCGGCGACGGAACGA
>DATEGN010000382.1:0-11168 GCA_035280125.1 Gemmatimonadaceae bacterium
AGAGCGCCCGGCTCTTCATGAATCACCTGACCGGTGAGGAGCTGTGGGCGACGCCCTGTCAAAAGCAGTTTCGCGATGCTGCGCTTCAGACACCCGCTCTCGTTGACGGTCTGAGCGCATTTGCGCACGCAGTGGCCTCGACGACCACGCGCCGGACAGCGGCGGTAGGCTAGGATTCGTTAGGTTGTGCGTCGCGCGTGGTCCACGCGCTTGGCGCCGCGTCAGCCGATAACGGCAAGTCGTTCGTATCCAGGCGATCGAGAACGGGAGCACGGTTCCCCTCGCGCTGAATCGGGAGTCTCACGAGCGCTGGGTTGACGCTCACTGCTGCCGCGCAACCAAGCTGCGCCGCAATCTCCAGCGAGTCGGCCGAAAAGCTTCCATATGGAAAGCACATTATCCAGTTGTGCGCGATTTTCGGATCGATCGACTGGAGGAATTGATGTGTCGCGCGAAGTTCCTCGGTCTGTCGCTCCCTTGGAAGCAGCCCGATGCGGTCGTGCCGATCGCCATGGCCTCCCAACTCCATTCCATTGCTCAGGAGGCATCGAAGCTGACTTGTATCCATATAGAGCTCACGAGAAAACGTGCGCTCGTCGACCGAGACATGACGCTGGAACAGTTCATTGACGATAGGCGCTCGTACCGCTTCGGGCAGAGCGAACTGCAGTAGGCGTTTGAGAAAGGCGGTCTCGCCGGGATCGTACCGATTCGGTTTGTGATACTCGGCGCACAAAGCTTGGTAGCTCGGTACGTCGTTGTCCCGACCGTATTCGACGAGGAGGTATCTGGTCTCCTCCAACAGGCGGGCGTGATTTTGACAGGAGGCAAGTACGAAATGGAGCTTGTGTACGTCGAGGACGATATCCTCGCGGATGGGCCGGGCGGACGGAAAGAAAACGCCCGTGAGGCCGCGCTCCACGAGCCGCGGCAAGACGACGGCGAAATGATCGATCAGGCCATCGTCGAATGTCAGGGCGCATGGATTGTCCGGCAGCCCACGCTCGCCGCGCGAAGCTGCGAGAACATCCGCGACGCTGACGACATTGTAGTGACGTTGGATGTAGTTCAGTTGCCCTTCGAAATCCGACGTGGTGCGTCCCTTGATTCCCGGATATCGCGATCGTTCGAGATCGCGAACATAGTGGTACGCGAGGACCGTGAGAACTGACGAGGTGCGGCTCGTCATGCACGCAACGCGCTGAACGCCATTCGCGGTGAGCTGATCCATCGTC
This sequence comes from Gemmatimonadaceae bacterium, assembly GCA_035280125.1. Lineage (GTDB taxonomy): Bacteria > Gemmatimonadota > Gemmatimonadetes > Gemmatimonadales > Gemmatimonadaceae > AG2. Next base: position 1,236 of record DATEGN010000382.1, read on the forward strand.
TCACCAGTCCGCGATCTTCAGAAGACAAAATGTTTGCGTTCCACACGATGACGATAAAGAGCAGAAACAGCGCAACTCTGCTCGCCAGCGACACGCCGAGATTCGCGTGTGGCAGCAGCGCGCCCGCGATGCAGACGGCAATGGCAGCGGTGCACAAGCGCAGGACGGGCCACCAATTGTACCGCACTGGCCACAGCCTCTGCGAAAAGAAATAGATGCAGGCGTGACGTGTTGCGAACGCGGCGGCGGTGGCCACGGCCGCGCCGAAGCCCAAATAGCGTGGAATCAGGAACGCGTAGCCAAGGATCGCGACAGTCGCTGCTGCCCAATTCGCGATCGTGACGAACATCGTGCGCTCGCTGATCAGAATTCCCGTGTCCTGGATCTGAGCCCAGCCTTGCAGCACATAACCGATCAGAATTATCGGCACGAGTCCCGCGGCGCTATAGAAAGCAGGCGTCGTCATCACGCGAAGCACGTCCGGGACGAACAATGCGAGAATCACCGCTGAGGTTATGAGTACAACGTTCATGTACAGAAAGCCGCGCGCGAAGAGCTCATCCCGGTCCGGTCGCTTGGCGATTTCGAAGCGCATCGGCTCCCAGACCATCTCGAACGGTATGTAGCCAACGGTCGCCAGAAGGAATCCGAACTGATAGGCGAGCGAGTAGATGCCGACGTCGCTCACGGTTCCGGCACGTTGCAGGAAATACCGATCGCCGAAGGTCACGATGAACGTCGCCAACTGAGTACCAACGAGTGGAACTCCGTAGCGGAGCAACTGCCGCGTCGCGATTGGCGAAAGGTGGAAGCCGACATGGCGAAGGACGTAAATCACCAGCCAGAGTCCAATGACGACGGTGGCTACGAGATTCGCGAGAAAGACACCGCGGACACCGAGCCCTAGTACCACGATGAAGTAAATGTTCAGCCCGAGCTGAACTACCAGCTTCAGTGTGTTCGCAAAAACGAAGAGTCCCGATCGCTCTCGGAGTCGCGCGTACGCGAGCGGTACGAGTTGCGTGCTCTGAAGAGCGAGAGCAGCACCGGCGAGGCGAATCAGTGGCGCGTACTGCGGCGATGAAAAAACGAGCGATGAGAGAAAGTCAGCGACAACGCAGGTCACGACGCCGACGACGCCGTAGCTTGCGGAGAGGGTCCAGAGTGCGGTCGAGACGACGGCGTTCCGATCATCGTCCGTTTCTGCCTTGTGGTAATACCGGAATATTCCAAGCGCCACCTTGGTTCCGGCCATGATCGCGATGACATCAAGCGTCATCGAGATCAGCGTCATCACTCCGTAATCCGCCGGCGTGAGATATCGCGTATACACCGGCAGCATAACGAAACTCACCGCCTTCGTTAGCATCAAACCGGCGCCGTACACTAACGAGTGCCGGCCGATGCGGCGCATCGGAGATGAAGTCGATGAGACGGGATTACCCACGGTTGCGGACGATTGAAGTGGCTGCGCCTTTCCTGGCATTTTCGGACGCCTGTCAGGCCCTGCGAGAGCAACCCCTGGGCCCGCGATGCCCGCTGGAATTATCTAGCCAAGAGCATTGCGCCACAATCAGTTAGGTCGCCGCGTCGTCAGAGTCCGAGCGGCATGTCGCCCAATTGGCGGCCGATCACATGAAGACCGTGGCTCGTCTGCAACACTCGTCGACATATCTGCGGGTCATTTGGCCAGAAGAAACTCGTGGATTGCACCATCCACTCTGGGCCACGCATGTGAAACCTGTTGAAGGCAGAGGGCCTGTAAGTGCTGATTGCGCCGCATGCGCGAGGGTCCGCGTCGTCTCCGCGAACCCTCATTTGACACGTTACGGATCGCCATGTTAGTCGACAGAAAGCAGAGCTCTTCATTGGTACAACGCATGCGTTCGGAGGCACAAATCGCTTGCTGTGCAAGCGGATGCCACGTTCGAGCCCTGTCCGCGTCCTCATTTGGGGCGGTCGTGCTCCGATGGCGAAACCCGCCTATAGTATCCCCGATCGACGTAGACCAGAGAGGCTAACCAACCTGTGTGCGGAATCGTCGGCTTTGCCTATTCTGCTCGCCAACGCGAAGTACCGCGTAGTGTCCTCACATCGATGTGTGATGCCATTCGACATCGGGGGCCTGATGACGAAGGCATTTTGATCGCTGGTCACGTCGGTCTTGGAATGCGCCGCTTGAGCATTATCGATCTCGCGGGCGGTCATCAACCGATTACCAACGAAACAGACCGGATCTCGATCGTCTTCAACGGCGAGATCTACAACTATCGCGAGCTTCGTCGCGAGCTTCTCACTCGCGGCCATGTGTTCAAGACGTCGAGCGACACCGAGGCCATTCTCCACCTCTACGAGGACTACGGCGTCGACTGCGTCAAGCGACTGCGCGGCATGTTCGCGTTCGCGATTCACGACGCGCGCGACGGCTCGGTGTTTCTCGCTCGAGATCGTTTTGGCATCAAGCCGCTGTACATCAGTGCGACACGGGAGCGTCTCGCCTTCGCATCGGAGCTCAAATCGTTACTGAATGCCGGTCTCACCGCTCGACGACTCGACTGGAAGGCGCTCGATGCGTACTTCGAGCTCGGGTACATTCCCGCGCCGGCGTCGCCGTTTGATGACGTGCGGAAGCTCGAGCCTGGCTGTTGGTGTTTGTGGCACCCCGAACAAGGAGTACGGCAAGCAAAGTACTGGGACCTGCCAACAGAGGAGCGTGAAGAGCCTCCTCAGGTCGAGGAATCCGTTCGTGGCTGGCTTGACGACAGCGTCACTGCCCATCTCGTGAGCGATGTGCCGATAGCTGCCTTCCTGAGTGGGGGCATCGACTCGTCGTCGATCGTATCGAGCATGGCGCTCGTCGGTGACGCCGTCCCACATGCATTCACAGCGCGCTTTCTTGGCTCCGGTTCCGAGCGCACCGATGAAAGCCAGTTGGCTCGACTGCTCGCGGATCGTTATGGGGCGCGCCTAACGATAGTCGACATCGAGCCGAAGGTGAGCGATCTCATCGAGCCAATCGTGTACGCGCTCGATGAGCCGCATGCCGATGAGTCGGCGATTCCGACGTGGCTGGTCTCGGAGGCCATCGCCGCGCAGTACAAGGTGGCGCTGTCGGGTACGGGCGGAGACGAATTGTTCGCAGGATACCGAAGGCACATTGGCCTGCTCGCGGGCGAGCACTATCGTCGACTTCCTCGTGCTCTCAAGCGAGTCATGAACGCAGTTGTCCAGCGGCTTCCAGAGCCAAGAAACGGCGGGGCCCACGTAGATCGGCTGAAACGATTCGTGCGCGGCAGCCACGCTACCTCATGGGAGCGGTACTTGGCGTATTCAAGCCGGCTATCGTGGCAACACCGACAGGAGCTCTATGGCAAGGATGTCCGCGACCAGCTGGACACCGCCAGCGCGTTCAGCCAATTCGAAGGCTTGCATCGCGATGGAGGTTCATTCGACGGGCTTCGCGCAGCGCTCTATCTCGATTATAAGACGTATCTCCCCGATGATATTCTGGCGCTGAGTGACCGAATCTCGATGGCTCATTCGCTCGAGGTCCGCGTTCCTTTCGTCGATCACCAATTCGTGGAGAATGTCTTTCCGCTTCCGGATCGAACGAAAGTTGGCTTGGGGAACGCGAAGCGGCTGTTACGGAATGCAATGAGGGATCGGCTCCCTGCCGAGCACTTCAGTGCTCCCAAGCGGGGCTTCGTCGGACCGATGTCGGCTTGGTTGCGCGGCGAATTGCGGGAGATGATAACCGACGAGCTGTCGGGCGATCGAATGCGTCGCCTCGGTCTCTTCGAGCAGCGCGCGATTCAGAGACTACTCGATGACCACTTTGGCCACCGGCACGATCGCAGCGGGATCTTGTGGGAGCTACTGTGCTTCACTACATGGCACCGACTGATCGCGGAGTCCGGGCCATCCTCATCGGCGCTTTCCGTCGCGTGACCGACGCCTAACGTAGTCCGCTGGCAGCGTTGAGAAGTTGCTTGCGCCGCTTTGCGTAGCGAGTCGGGCCGAGGATTCTTCGCACAGCAGCAAGCGCTTCCTCACGGAGTCGCTTGCGAGTGCGCAGCCACGGGTTTCCCTTGGCAATTGCGACGAACTCCCGATCCGACAACTCGCCACGGACAGTGCAGCGCCGCACAGTGGTCAATAAGGACTTCCCGCCAGCGAGGGGCTGATTCATGCCCCAGCGCGACGTCGCGACCGATTCGTAGCCCTCCTCGGCGAACAATCGCCACAATTCGCGCTGTGGAGCATCACCACCGGGCAGCGCGATCATGGTTGGCGGTTCACCGAGTTGCTCGCCGAGCATCTCTCGCGATTGGCGCAGTTCGTCGCGAAGGCGCGTTTCGGGAATTTCCGAGAGAAAGGGATGGCTGTGGGTGTGTGACTCGATTGCCATTCCAGCATCTCGCATCTCGCGAAGTTGATCCCAGCTGACGAATCCGGGACGGCCCACCCATCCAGTCGTGATGAAGAACGTGGCCGTCATTCCCGCGGCGACGAGGGCGGGAAATGCGACATTCCCCTGTCCGGCGTTACCGTCGTCGAAGGAAATGGCGACGCGATTGACCGTGCTTGGTTCCAGAGCTGTTGCTATAGCGCAGCCGCCGAGCCCTTTTTCTCGGAGCAATTCCAGATGGCGCGCGAACGCGTGCGCCGTTACCGCGAAGTAGCCCGAACTCGCGGTCAGCGCATCACGATCTGCCACGACATCGTGGTACATCAAGCAAACCCAATTGGTTTTCATCAGCACGGATACTCGACTGTCACAACTCGGCAGTTAGCAAAAACTTATTGGCGCGGAAACGGTCTGGGAGAAAGCGCGTCACGCCACGATACATGCGCCGCACGATACTCCCGGCCGCGTCGCTCCAGCCACGATCGACGAAATGGACCGCAAATCGGCGGAAGCCGAGTGGTGCCAGTACTTTCTGCAGACGACGTGGATTCAACGACCGCTGATTTTTCGTCGTCGTGCTGAGGCCCCAGATCTGATTGATCACGTTGAACGCGAACCACGTGAGAAAATTTCCTGAATTCGGCTCGAACGTCACGATGCGTCGCTTGGCGACACGACGAATCTCCTTTGGTAGTCGGTCCAGCACGGGAAAGTGGTGAAGAAGCAACGCGGCCCAAACGGTGTCGACCGCGCCGTCGCGGAAGGGCAGGTTCTCGGCATCTGCCACAACCGCCATGGGGCGATATCCCTCCGCCTCCAGTCGTTTCTTTGCGGAATGAGCTCCCTGGTGCGTGAGATCGACGCTGACGACGCTGTAGCCACGTCGTGCCAGGCGAATACTATGTGCTCCCGTTCCACATCCGAGGTCGAGAAGCAATCCATTCGGCGCGGTTGGAAATGCAAGCGCATACAGCTCGTCATATCCGAACGTGATGTGCTCGTTGTCGGGCTTTTCGGTGAATAGCGTCTCGTAAAAGGCGCGTTCGGCGCGGACATCCTGCATGGTCGTATTGGTGAGAGTTGTGGGTGAACGTGAGTATCAGGTTTGAAGGAGCGGGGAAGGACCTCGGTATAGTCTCTCGTATCGCTCCAGCATCTGCTCGAGACTGTACGACTCGACGACGCGGCTTCGCATTACAGCGCCTACGTGCTTCATCCTTTCTCTGGACAAGGCTGCGTTCATGATTGCGCTGGCCAGGTCGAGCGGTCGATCAGGCGTAACGATGTTCTCGGGAAACTCGGATCCGATCATTTCGGCATTTGCTCCTACCTCCGTGACAACGGGTGCGATGCCGCATGACATCGCCTCCATGAGGCTCACGGATTGCCCCTCGCTTCGTGAGGGCAACACGAATACGTCGAGAAGACGATAGGAGTCGACCGGCTGACTCGTCCAGCCAGCGAATCGCACGCCATCAGCAATGCCGAGTTGCGCGGCCTGCGCCTGTAGCGCCTCGCGCTGATTGCCATCGCCAAAGAGCACGAGGACGAATGGCTGCATCCACTGCTTACGCAGAATCGTCACGGCATCCAACAGTGTGTCGTACCCTTTCACGGATTCGAGACGCCCAACACTACCCACAACCAGCGCGTCCTTCGGAATCGAAAGTGATGCTCGAAGCTCATCACGTGATGGTCCGGGTGTGAATACCGAGGTGTCGATTCCGTTGTGAATCGTGCAAATCTTCTCGCTGGGAATCCCGACTTCAGCGTTCATATAACGCGACAGCCGGGATGAAACCGCCACGACGGCATCAGTGAGTCGCGCGGCCCGACGATCGATCCACTGCTTCAAAGACGGATCGTCGTGCTCGCGACCGTGCTCGGTATAGATGACTCGACGAGCGCCAGCGAGACGCGCGGCTCGCGCTCCTTTGTACCACGAACCAGTGTGGACGTGAACGACGTCCGCCTTCGTTGCGCGTATTGCGCGTATCACGCCGCGCGGCAAGGCCATCGAAGCGACCGGAAGTGGACGGATGACATGAAAGCTTTCGAATCGATCTCTCGTTCGAGATCCAAGTCGTCCAACCCGGCCGCTCAGCGTGATCAGCGACACCTGCACTGGTGACCCCCGGAAGCGAGCTGCCATGTCGGCGACCAAGCTTTCCATCCCCCCACCGTTGAAGTCAAACACGACGTGCGTAACTCGAACGGGTGTCCGTTCGCTCGCGCGCTCGTGCGAGAAGAGGGATTGCGGCAGGGTCATACTGGCCACAAATGTCTCCATCGACTCACGTCGAGCCCGTGGGCAAGCGCCTTCCACACGATCGGCGGTCGGTCACCGCCAATGTCAAATCGTCCCAGAACGAAGGCGGAGTTGCCGGTGTGGTTTTCGCCGTCGTAGTCGGCGAGGACGGTTGTGTGTCCTGCGTCGCGCGCGACGTTGAGCGCGTCAGTGGAAATATCTCCGGGCCCGCCAAATGGGAACGCGAGCACTGCCGCATCCGTTCGCAATTGCGATGACAAAGCACGGCGCGGCTCTGCGATCTCGCGCTTCAGGAGGTCGGAATGACACGCCGAAAGCCTAACGTGATTCGCGGTGTGAGCGCCCACACTCCAGCCGCCTGCATGTAGGGCGGTGAGCTCGCTCCAGCTCATGACGTCGAGGAATGGCTTTACGGGACTGGTTGCGTCGTGCTCGAAACGCCGATCCGTTCCAACGAGGTCCGTGCTTACAAAGCATGCGGCGGAGAGCTGGCGTTCTGTCAGTATAGGCCGCGCGGCAGTAAAGACGCTGCGATAGGCATCGTCGAATGTGATCACCGCAACGGGACGCGAGAGCCGAGCACTCGTACGGATGAGATCAATTCCGCGCTCCAGCGAAACGATCTCGTGATGCCTGGCGAGATAATCGACTTGCTCCGCGAACTGCTTTGGGCTCAGCGTCATGCCGTCGCGACACAGCGCCGTAATCCGATGAAATGTGAAAATTCGAACTGGGTGACGACGCCGGACCGTCCGCATGGCATCACGGACCGGACGATACAAATAGAGCGCGACCGTGGTCGCGGTGTCTTTCGCGATCTGTCGAAGGGAAAGCCGACGGCGAAGTCGACGCGCAGTCATACGCCGTCCCAGCATGATGCGCTGTCCAAGTGTCGGAAACCGATTTGTGTTACCTGCAGACGGTTGCCGGCGGCCCTGGGGATCGCCGTGAATCAACGCATCGAGGGCTGATCCAAACGCGTGAACACCGAGTTCCGTCGCGCGATCGGTGACGTCGATCCACGAATCTTCAGTGTAGATCGGAGCTTCACATTCGCTAATGACGGCGCCGGTGTCCAAACCTTCATCCATCCAGTGCACGGTGGCGCCGATCGATGGGGCGTTATGAACGAGCTCCCAGAATCCGGGCGGAGCACCACGATAGTCTGGTACCTTGCCCAGATGCAGATTGATTGTCCCGCGTCGTGGAAGCCGAAAGAGCGACGGCCGGAGAATCGGCGCGCCAATGGAGATCCCAAGATCCGCGTCGAACGCCGCAACTCGCGCCAGGACGTCTGGGCAGTGCAAATCGGAAGCGATCGAGTACTCCAGCGGTATGGAGGAGGGACTGCCGGATGGCAGTCTCTTCGCGAAAGGGCGGCGTAAAAGCTGTACGACGAGGAGGCCCGCACGGTAAGGAATAAAAAGCAAGCCATGCCGAGCAATATTCCGACGGAAACGACGGAGCGTCTGACGGAAAGTGAGCGTCTGAACCTGCTGACAGATGAGGACTCTCTCGACAGTTGGCTGTGTGGCGAGTACTTGCCACCAGGGCGTTCGCTCGAAGTCGTGCAGGCCCGTAAATATTACGACGCGCACGCTGCCTCGAGGTCCTGTATGATTTGCATGAAGCTGCTGGCGCGTCGTTCCCAGGTATGCTCTCGCGCCAACGCCCGGCGCGCGGCAACGGCCGTCGCCGGCTCAGCGAGTGCATTCTGCACCGCGTCAATGAACTCCTTGTGGCCTCGTGCAACGCGGACGGGCGGCGAATACTTGTAGATCTCGGGCAGCGCAAGGGAAACGACGGGTATGCCCGCGGCGAGATATTCGAGTGTCTTCAGGGGATCGACCGCTCGCGTCCAGGCGTTTAGTAGATATGGAACAATACCTACATCGAAACCCTGCACGTACGCGGGCAGATCTCGATACGGACGATTTCCAAGAATGTGAATATTCGGAAGCGCGAGTGAGCTGACGTCGACATTGATCGGTCCCACGAGCACCACCGACCATTCGGGATGCGACAGGGCTAAGTCTCGAAGCAGATCCAGATCGCAGCGTAAAGCGAGATCGCCGGCAAATCCGATCCGCGGACGTGGAATGGCCGCTAAATCTGGCGGCAGCGGTTGTCGAGTCGCGAAATGATCGTAGTTCACGCCCTGTGGCAGATAGAATCCGCGCCCACTCGAGGCGCGTTTCGTCGCAAGGAGCGACTTCGCCGTCGCCACCACCGCATCGACGGCCCCGAGCGTCTCATGTTCGAGAGGCAGAACGAGATCCTTGTCGACGCCCTGAATCTCGGAGTAGTCATCGAGGCACAAGTAGATCTTGACGCAGGCGTCGAGTCGGCGGACGACGTCAGGGATTGCGGGAGTCGCCGTGACGAGAACAGGTCGAGATGCGCTGGACGTTTCCGTGAGCGCGTTTCGTATGTCCTTCAGCAGCGAATGCGTGTTCAGGCGGCGCACGAGCCCCACGTTGTGCCACGGCAGAATACGCGGCGGAATGATGCGCGCGGGCGCAGCGGCATCTGCTTCGGAGGCCGCGGAATGAACGGGCTCGGCATCTTTGCCCGCGCTCCGGCTGCGGGCCATCTGCATGACCTTTCCTACCGCGCGACGGGCGTCGTAGAGTGAGAGCTTCGGAGTGCGGTGGTTGATTGCGTTCAACCAGACGACCGGATGTGCCTGCGACAACCGACGGAAGATGTGCTGCGTCGTTGAAACGTGCCGGCCCCAATCATCGCCGAAGACAACAATGGGCCGCGGCGGTATTGGGACGTCGAAGCGAAGTTTTGCTGATTGGAGCATGGAGGAATAAGGCGTGGATGCGGCTTGGCGAGTGGGCCAGCGCATGCGGCGCGCCTACACGTAACTCCTTACCATTGCTTAGCTTGGACGCGTAAAACGCAGATCGTCCTGTAGGTGGGCTGCCCCTGTTCTGTTGTGCGCCTACGACAGTTCTGAATCATGCACGCTCACAAGCGGCAAACTGTTCGATCCGCCGAGGATCGGTGGCGGATCGAACAGTTCGCGAGACTCGCTCAATTGGGGAAAGTATAGCCTGGCGGACACCCCATGCGTTGGCTGCTGAAGGCGATCATGCTGAACCAGGCCGTGGAGTTCGAGCTCACCATCGTGTTCACGGTGCCGTCGAACTGCAGCATCTTGATCGATGTCGTCGCACTCGCCACCTGGCTCCCGCTAATCGTGTTGTCCAGCACCACGTTGTCGTTGACCCAGATCGTCTGGTGCGCC
>DATEGN010000383.1:0-2764 GCA_035280125.1 Gemmatimonadaceae bacterium
CAGATCGAAAGAGACGTTCGACCGCGATTGCCTAACGGTTCCGATTGTCGCAAACGCGCCGACGCGGGCGGCCGTGCGTCGCGCGCTCGCGGCGGGCCGGGTCGAACGCGGCGCGCTTCGGTTACGCCACCCCGCTAACCAGTTATAACGTTGCGAACATGGATGTCTTAGGCGGAACGTGGCGGAAGGTGACGCGTCGAACGCGTGGCGCCTTTGCGACGTTTGGTGGCCTCCTGCGTGACGCCTGGATCGAGTACGAGCGCGACCGCGCAAACTATCTGGCCAAAGCGATCATCTATTACGCTGGTGTCTCGCTCATACCGCTTTTGCTTTTGGCCGTGTCCACGGTCGGACTGCTCCTCCGGTTCACGGCAATGGCGGCGGAGCTCGAACATCGAATGCTGAACGTTCTCAGCGCGCGATTTGGATCGGAGCTCGCGGAGACCGTCTATCGCCTCTTCGCGGCTCTGCAGCGAGACTCGATTGCGGCGACAATCATCAGCGTGCTCGGCGTACTGGTCAGCGCGTCGCTGCTGCTTCGGCAGCTGCGCATGACCTTCCGCGCGGTGTGGCACTATGAGCCTCCCTTGGTCGCGGGCACGATGCGCGTGCGGGCGCTGACCATGGTCCGCGAATGGGTCATCGCCGCCCTGATTACAGCGGGTGGAGGCGGCCTGCTCATCGCGGCCTTCATAGTCCTCGCCGCGTTCAGAGCAGCCGCTCGTCTTCTCGATCGGGTGCCGCTTCTGCGCGAAACGGGGCCACTGTTAGCGGTTGTCAGCTCCTTTGTGCTCGCCGCGATGACCTTCGGCGCGCTCCTCAAAGTGCTGCCGCCTCGCCCAGTGCGTTGGCGCGATATCTGGCCATCGGTGGTGCTGTGCGCCGCGATGTGGATCTTTGCATCAGAGCTACTGCCACTGTACAATCGGATTGTCGGTAACGAGAGCACAACCGCTTATAGCGCGATCGGAGCACTCCTGCCGCTTGCATTGACCGCGACTCTGGCGGGAACGATGCTGTTCTTCGGGGCAGAGCTCTCGAAGGTGACGACACTACGCCACGCGGCCACGCCTCACGAAAAGTCCGACGCACGCAACATCTTGCGAAAGCCGTCATCGCCCGACGTCGCGAAAGACGCACGGCACCTAACGGCGAAGACCGAGAAAGGCCCGCGGCTCGCGCCGCGCAATCGCCCGCGAGGAGTCGACCATTGCCGGGGCGAAGTCGAGTCATGAGCCACGCAGCGATTACGTTTCTCGTTCTCGCTGTCGTGGTAGTGCTCTTTGTCACGACTCGCATCCCAGTCGAGATCGTCGCCATCGGTGGTGCACTATCACTCTACGCGACGGGGGTCATCGACCTCGAGAAGACATTCGGCGGCTTTGGCGATCCGACGATCATCTTCATCGCATCGCTCTTCATCGTGAGCGAGGCCCTCGACGCCGCCGGAGTGAGCACCTGGGCTGGGCAAGCGCTGATCGCACGTGCCGGTGAAAGCCGCGCGCGACTGGCCACGTACGTCATGCTCGCGGCGGCTGGTCTGAGCGCGCTGGTCACGATCAACGGCGCGGTAGCGGCGCTCCTCCCCGCGGTTGTCGTGATGGCGATCCGATACCAGGCCCCCTCGCGCCTGTTGTTGCCGCTCGCCTTCGCGGCACACGCCGGCTCGCTCCTCACCCTAACGGGCTCGCCCGTCAACGTGATCATCGCACAAGCGATTGCCGCGGACGGCCAACGCGCTCCCAGTTACTTCGAGTTCGGCTTGGTCGGCGCGCCGCTGGTGGCGGGCACCATCGCCATCATCTCCCTCTTCGGCAAGCGGCTGCTGCCGCGTCGACATGCTCGGACGATGACGGTCGATTTCAGCGATCATGCACGGTTGCTCATGAAGCAGTACGCGCTCTCCGACGAGCTGTTCCGCCTCCAATTCACTGCGGACTCCCCTAACGTCGGTGAGTTGAGTCCGGGGCTCGATCTGGCGAAGCATCGAGGCATCACGATCGTCGGCTTCCAGACGAAGAAACCGCACGACGGACACGGTCACGGTGCGATCGAAAGCGGTGATGTCGTCATCGTTCGCGGCGAGCGTGAGGATGTCACGCAGGTCGCCACCGAGCAGCGCCTAACGATGACCGCTGTCGCGCCCAGCGACCCGGACGCGGTCCTCACTCGTGAGCGTGGCGTCGCCGAAGTCGTCATCCCGCCGCGATCGGACATGATTGGCGCTGTGGTGTTCCCCGGTATGGTCACCAGCGGCGGCGACCTGGTGATTCTCGCAGTGCAACGGAAAGGCGTCGATGTCACGAAGGAGACGACACTATCACCCGGTGACACGCTGCTCTTGCGTGGACGCTGGGACGCACTTGGCCGCCGGTTGCCGCGCGACCCCGATGTGCTCATCGTCGACTCGCCCGAACTGGTGCGCCGGCGAGCCGCTCCGCTTGGCGCTCGCGCACGAGCGTCCTCGGTCATACTGCTTGCAATGGTTCTACTACTCGCGACGCGAGCAATGCCCCCCGCGGTCGTCGCGCTGATCGCCGCCTGCGCGATGGTTCTGAGGCGAGTCCTCACCGTCGAGCAAGCGTACCGCGGCATCGCGTGGTCCGCGGTGATCCTGGTTGGCGCAATGATCCCGATGTCGACGGCGATGCACGACAGCGGCGCGGCGCAGCTGATCGCAGAGGGAATCGTTAGGCTCGTCCACGGTTTTGGGCCCTACGGACTCCTCGGTGGTCTCTTCCTGCTCACGGCGGCGCTCGGCCAG
>DATEGN010000384.1:0-5806 GCA_035280125.1 Gemmatimonadaceae bacterium
GGCGCACCAGACGATCTGGGTCAACGACAACGTGGTGCTGGACAACACGATTAGCGGGAGCCAGGTGGCGAGTGCGACGACATCGATCAAGATGCTGCAGTTCGACGGCACCGTGAACACGATGGTGAGCTCGAACTCCACCGCCTGGTTCACCATGATCGCCTTCAGCAGCCAACGCATGGGCTGTCCAACAGGCTACAATTTTCCTGGTTAAGACCCTGCGAGGCGCAGGTTAGAAATGCGTCTGCGTTGCATCTTGGTGCAATGCTGGCGAGGAACGCGGGGTAGGGAATCCGAGGTTATGAGACATCGGATTGCTTCTCTGGCCGGTGAGTTGCGGACTTCGTGCTCGACGAGCGGCCACCGCGCGGTGGTAAAGCAACGCGTTCGCGAACAGGAGGCAGAAAAACCAGGCGGTGTAGATCTGGTTGAAGAACACGCCTGTTACAAGATACGCAACCATACCGGACTCCAAACCCAATGCAAGATTACGAGGGTCCGGAACGCCACCGTGAGATAGGTCGATGCTCCGCGCAGTTCGCAGCACGAATCTGCTGCGCAGCCAAAACTGACCGATCATGAAAGTATAAATGGCGACACCAGCGAGTCCTAACTCGCTGAGGAGCTGAAAATAGTTGCTGTGCAACGCCCGACTGTAGAGCATGTCAGGGTTGTCGGCAAATGCCGCTCCTTTGATCTCCCCAGGTGCGATCAGCGTCACCGCGGCAGGTCCGAAGTTATTGGCACCGACCCCGAGAATAGGGTGCTGACGAAAAACGATCGTTGCAGCGCGCCACAAATGCTCTCGATCGTCGCCGGTTGATCCGGCCGAATCGTCGAACATCGTCGACATCTCGTCCCAAAAATTGGCGCGCGTGTCATCGCCGCGCGTGGTTCCATCGATCAAGGAAGCGGCGATCGCAACGAGAACTAGTCCCACGGCGATCAGTGCCGTCGCCCGTTTCTTGTTCGGCGAGCGCAGCCAGATGTATCCGACAGTGACGACAAGTGCGAGGACGCTGCCGCGCGCGAATGCCGAGACAACACCAATGATGCACATGCCGGCAGCGACGAAAGAGACACGGCGCTTCCAGCGATTTCGAGTTGCGCAGGCATAGTAGTACGCCGGCCCAACGCCGCAGGCCATCAACGGTCCGTAGCCGTCGAAGTTATCGAGGTTCGGGTGCCACGACACCAGTCCGGCGTGAATGCCCCAACCGCCCCACCACAAGTATTGCACCACACAGAGAGTGAAGAAAATGAAATCAATACTTCGCGGCTGTCGCAAACCTCGAACGACACTCAGTCCGATCAAATAGAACAGGATCATCGTTCTGAACGGACCCATCGCCACGCCACGGTTATAGGCGAAGGGCATGTCGATCGCCATCAATGCGAGCCAGGCGATCATACCAATGAACCACTCGCCCCGACCTGGCTTTACGACCAACGAAACTGCGAGCGCAACGGTGAGCACCAGTGGAACGCGCAAGGCGAACGTCAAGTGCACGCTGGCAAGCAGGAACTGTGGGTCGAACAGAATCACGATCCACAGCACATATGTGAGCCGTTGCTGAAAATCCAGACGTGCGCGAGGAGTCCCATTGGCTGTGCGAGCTTGAGGGCTCGCCACGCCGGAGGGATAACTAGCCAATCCCAGCGGAACGCCGGGTGAATACGTCGAGGCTGTGCTGAAGGAGGACGAGGACACGAGACGGACGGTGGGTCGAAGATGCCCGAGTAATGACGAAGGCATTGACGCAAATTCTGTTCGTCGTTTCTCGCTCGTGTGAGGTGTTGTCCTACATCGGCTTACGCCGTAGTGGCCCCGCCGTTGCCACACGGCCACGTTCAAGATGTGGTTAGCTCGCAACACCCGAGTCGAGTCGAAGCCTCAGCCGATTTGGGGCGATGCTGGTATCTCGACCATCCACAACGATATAGCAGCCACGAAATGACGCTGTTTTCGGGCTTGGTAGTTGCTTGCCTGCCGTAAACGCGGAACGATGCCGAATTGCCTTCATTGCATCGTTGTTCGGAATCCTTCACGGCTCGTTGGACCTCTCGGCCGTGTGATCCGCATGGCCTTTTACGAGTGTAACAATGCGCTGGGTCAGGACAGGCGCCTTTGCGGCGGCCACGGTTGCAATTGGTCTTCTTGTTGGCGCACTGATCGGAGAAGCAAGTCTCCGAACGTACGCGAGACTCGACAGCCGATTTGGAGGTTCGATTCGTGAGCTGGATCCGTTGGCAATTCAAATCGAACCGATCGGGCAGTTAGGATACCGGCAGCGACCAAACAGCGTGTTCCACTACGCTAATGGGACCACGGCATCGAGCAACGCCGACGGCTATCGTGGACCCGATGTCAGTGAGACGCCGGCGCCCGGCACCGTGAGGATTGTTCTCCTCGGCGGCTCGACCACGCACGGCTTCGGCGTCTTCGACGGAGAAACGATCGACGCGTACATGCGGGAGATCCTTCCGCGGCGTCACCAGAACGTCCGCTTCGAAGTTGTCAATCTCGCGTTCGATGGATACGACAGCTACCAGCTCTTGGAGCGCCTCAGAACCCAAGGACTCGCTCTTCATCCGACTGTCGTGGTGATGAACGAGGGCATCAACGATGTCCGGAATGCGTGGCTGCCAAATCTGCGTGAGGTGGATCCGCGAACGCTGATTTGGGAGGACGTGCTTGTTCGACTTCGAGACGAGCGTCAACGCGGCGGTCACTCGACATGGACGCTCGTCAAACACTATTCGATGCTCGCGAGGATACCAGGCTACGTTCGCGATAAGCTTCGGCAGCGGCGAGAGAGCCAATTCCATGCGGCCGAGCTCGCGACGCCTAACGCTGCCTCGGCAACGCCTGGAGACGCGAATGGCCCGCCGTTTCCCGCGGCCGCTGACCGGTTCGAGCGAAATGTTCGGGCGATCGTCGCGCTCGCAACGAGCCATGGTGCGCGCGTTGTGCTGTCGACGCCGCCATCGGCGCTACGCAGCTATGCCCCTGGCGTGACATCGAACCGGACTTACTGGATCCGCGACGCGAAGACGACTCAGGATTATCGCGATGAACTTGCGCGCCGCCTTCAGCGAATTGCCTCGGGCCAAGAGCGGTTGGTGCGCTATGTCGCGCCCCGCGTTGCTCTCTCATCCTTCCTCGACGATTGTCATCTGACACGAGAAGGCAACCGGGCCGTAGCGGAGGCATTTGCCGACGCGATCGACATTCTGCTCGGTTTCACAGGTGACTCGACGAACACAAATCCGACGCGAGATCGTGCCCTGCCGCGAGCGGCGATGTCGGGAGTCGCGTTCAATCGGCGCGACTCAGCGGAGAGCCGATCGCTGCACCTAACGAATGGACAGCGCTAGACACCAACCGTGGCAAGCTGAGGAACACGTCGTGGCGTCCGGTTCGGAGTCGACTACACTCGTCGTCATTGACCTCGCAAGTTCTCGTTTCGCGCAGCCGATGGTGCGCCGCGCTGCGCGGCGGGCCATCGCGAGTGCACTCAGGCGCGCGGCGCGAGCGCACGGTGCACGACCACGCGTTTTGGTACACGGCGATGATCCTGCCTTCGCGCATCGCGATGGTGTAGAGCTACTCAACACACTCGACTACGCGTTTTCTCCGGTAAGTTCACCGGACGAGCCGTGGGTTGACGCGGTGGCACGCGAAGTATTGTACGGTACAGGCTCGGGCTTCTTCGGAAGCTTTCGAGGAGTATCTCTCGCCGACCTGTGCCGGCTGGAGGTTCAGGACTATTTCCTCGAGTACGTCCAGCTAGCGGGTGCGATCTCCCGTGTGCTTTCCGAGAAGCCCGTATCGCGGTGCCGGATTATCACGAGCGATCCGGAACGCGCTGCCGCGCTGGAGTCGGCGGTCTCCGATCTGATAGTCGACGTCAAGTCGTGGGCGCCGCCGTTCGTGCGGAGCCTGCGCGATGTCGCGAGGCGGCTTCACAAGTCAGCCGCAAAGGGTCAACAAGCGGCGGCGGCGCTTTCCCCGTTGACCGTTCCTCGCGCCCGGCTCGAGCGAGATCAGGGGTCTTCGGTACTGTACATCTCCGAGTCCGCTCCTCAAGCGCAGATGTTCTCCATTGTCGAAGCGCATCTCGCCAAGCATGGCGACCATCGATCGGTCCGCGTGCAGTTCGTCGGAGACAACAGGGAACTGTCGGTTAGGACTGAAGGAAAGGCACAGCTTGTTACCGTCCAGAATCCGTCCGGGGCGCCTCCGGCCAGCGCAGGTAGGTTTCGCGCGCGGTGGCGCGCCGTTGCGAGCGACGCGCGGGGGATAACGATCGAAAAGCCGTACGCGGGGGCATCAGGCGTGAGAACGCTCCGGGCCCCAGTCGCTCCGTTGCTCGAGCATCTCTTTGCGGAACGTTTCGATCAATTGGTCGAGCATATAGAGTTTGCTCAAAACGTCATTGATCTACTTCGGCCTCAAATTGTGGTGCTCGGGAATGATCGGTGGTGGGTCGGCCAGGCGTTCGTGCGCGCCGCACAGCAGCGCGGCATCCCGACACTTTTGATCCAGGACGGGCTCACGGGCGACAAAGCGACCTGGTGGTGGATTTCCGCGGACCACGTCGCGGCGTTCAGCCCGGCATTCGTGGAGCTCCTCGCCGCGCACGGCGTGTCGCGCGACCGCGTGACGATTACCGGTCAACCTCGATACGATTCGTTGTCGGAGAGACGTCGAACGCGCGGACGTGAGTCTGTTCTCGCGGCTCGTCGCGCACTTGGCCTCGAGACGACGACGAATTGTATTCTGTTGGCTACTCAGCCGCATCAGCAACCCGAACGCGTGAAGGTGGCGGTCGAAGCACTTCTGGAGATTGCCCACATACACGTCCTGCTTCGCCCGCATCCGAATGAGGGCGCGGACAAGTATCGCGCGTGCGCGAACATGAATCCTTCCCGAGTGCGGCTGTGCAGTGACGTGGATGTCGCGACGCTGCTCGATGCCAGTGATCTCGTCGTCACCGAGTTTTCGACCGTCGCGCTCGAGGGCGCAATACTTGGCCTGCCGGTGATCATCGCAACACTGCTTGGCGATCGCTGCGCGCCAGAAGTATTCGGCGGATTCAGTGTGACCGCCGACAGCGAACACGCACTGCGTGACCACGTTTTGCGGCTGACGTCAGCGAACGACAATGGACTCGCCAACCTCACGATGGACACGGAGCGGCTCGACGCCCTTGTCGGACCTCTGGATGGGCGCTCGGGTGCTCGCGTCGCAAGCTTGATCGATTCACTGAGCAACAGAAGTGCGCAGGCGTCCGTTACCGCTTCATCGCTAAACCGCGCGCGCGCGTAACCGAGTGATGGGCAGCACCATTCGACGGAGATGCGTAAATGCGAAACACGACTGTCTACAGCATTTCACGGGTGGTGAGAATCTCCTGAATTGGCATCAATTTGCGCAGTTCGGTGACATTTTCGGCGCAACGATCTATGACACGCGCGTGTACGCGCTGAGCGATCCCGACTGCGCCGAGCACATCCTTCGCAGAAACTGGCAGAATTACGTCAAGGGACAGGCGATCAAGCGTGTCGCGCTCTTGCTCGGCAGCGGATTGATGGTAAGTGAAGGTGCGCTCTGGAAACGAGAGCGGAGGATGGTACAACCAGCTTTTCATCCTGAGGCGGTGGCCGGTCTCTGGCACATGATCATCGAGACAAATGCAACTCTCCTCGGCATGTGGGAGTCCGCGGCCCGATCCGGACAAAAGATAGACGTGACTGCGGATGTCAGTCAGACTATTCTGAAGATTGTTCTACGCTCGATATT
>DATEGN010000385.1:0-6662 GCA_035280125.1 Gemmatimonadaceae bacterium
TAGGGGCTAGGGGCTAAGTCACGCGGCGAGATTCTCTCCGCCTGACCCTAGCCCCTAGCCTCTAGCCCCTAGCCCCTAGCCTCTAGTCCACACCGCGCGCATCGCTGCCGCGAATAACCCGAGCTCGGCGATGAGCTTCGCGCCGATGACGCTGGCGCTGATCGCCGCGACGCGCTTGCCGCTCGGCGTTCGACGCAGCCAGCCGCGACGTACCGGCTCGACGATCGCTTTCGCGAAGTCGCGGCCGTGGCGCCAGCGCGAGTCGCGATCCTTCTCGAGGCAGCGCTCGAGCGCGGCGACGAGCAGCGGATGATCGCGGAGCGCCGACGGCATCAGCTCGGCGATGGGCCGATGCGCCTCGGCGACGTGCTTCGCCGCGAGCGCCTCGAACGTGGGCGCGTCGAAGGGAAGCTCACCCGTCAGCATGTAGTAGCCCAGCACACCTAACGAGTAGAGATCGCTGCGGCCATCGATGTCGAGCTCGCCGGCGGCCTGCTCCGGCGACATGTAGTGCGGCGTCCCGAACGCACGCGACGCTTCCGCGCGCACCGGGTCGAGCGAGCGCTGCAAAGCGACGCCGAAATCGGTGAGCATCGGCCGGCCCGTGCCACGCTCGAGAATGATGTTCTCGGCTTTGAGATCTCGATGCACGACACCTTCGCGGTGCGCGTAGTCGAGCGCGAGCGCGAGGTCGTGCAGGATGTGGCGCACTTCCTCAGTCGGAAGACGTTGCTCGCTGCGAAGACGCTCGGCGAGACTATCGCCATGCACATACTTCATGACGATGTAAACGAAGTGTCCGGCCTCACCGAACGTGTGTACCGGGACGATGTTGGCATGGCTGAGCCGCGCGGTCATCCGCGCCTCACGACGGAATCGCTCGCGATGCTCGTCGGATGACGCAAACTCTTCGCGCAACACTTTGATGGCGACGAGCCGATGGAGCGCGATGTCGCGCGCGAGGAAGACGATACCCATTCCACCGCGGCCGATCTCGCGGACAATCTGATATTGCGTGCCGATATGAGTAGCGATCTGCTCGCGCTCCCATGGCACACGCGACGCGTCGAGCCTCCCGGTGATGATGGGAAGCTCTTGCGTTTCTGCGTATGGGTCGACGAAGCTGATCACGGTAAGTGCTGGGTGCTAGGTGCTAGGTGCTTGCTCTAGTACTGACAACAACCAAAATGAAATGGTTGCACTGGCCAGTCGCGTGCCGCACGACTGTTGTACGGATGTCGTTGGTCGAAAGTTACTTACCGATGTGTCAGCGTTTGTTAAGCACTCTGCGAGTGTTCGGTAATGGGACGAGGTGGCCGAATCTGAGCAGAGAGTAGAGAGCAGAGAGTGCCGGTCACTTTCTACTCTCTACGCTCTGCTCTCCACTTTTTGCGCCACCAGCGGTGCGTCGCGCGCGATGTTGTACAGTCCTCCTGTCGCGTCGTAGTTGTGACCGACGAAATACAGGCCGTCGTGGTCGGCGCTCGTGACGCGATCATGACGCAACGCGAAGCCCTTCGCGTCCACCCGGATCAGGCGCCCGAGCAGCGCAAGTGCTGGCGCAAAACCAGTTGCCAGGATCACAACATCGAACGGCTCTTCCGCCGGTGACTTTCCGTCCGCGAACACGGCGCCGCGAGCCGTGAGACGTTCGACGCCGCCGCGGACTTCGACCAGCCCGTCTCGAATGGCGTCGACGAGGTTGAAGCCGATGAGAGGAATCGCGTCGAGTGGACCATGCGCCGGACGCGGCAACACGGGCGGACCTCTTCTATTCTCGACGATCTTGCCGACGAGGCGCACGACGGCTTCGCGCGCCGCACGCGGCAGCTTCCGGATATAGAACGCGAGATACTGGATTGGAAGGCCAAATATCTCACGCGGCACGACGTTCGCGCCCGAGCGTACAGCGATGGTGACGTGTGTGCCGTTGCCGTCCTTCACGCCGGCGCGCGCGAGCTCGCTCGCGATCTCGCCACCGGAGTTCCCTACGCCGATGACGAGGATTCGGTTTCCAATGAGCTCACTCGGTCGCCGATAGACGACGGAGTGGATGAGCTGACCTCCAGCTCGCTGAAACGCGTCGGCGCCGGCAATGGAGGGCACGCGCGGATTGGCCATGATTCCGGTCGCGATGATCACGTCTCGGCATTCGATCGTCGCGTCACCGGTTGGCGTAGACGCACGTACACGCCAGCGATCCTCGCCACTCGTTATGCGGTCGATGCTGCGTACATCCCATTGGGTGCGCACGGGAAGATCGAAGTGCCGGGCGTACTCGCCGAGATAGCGCACGAACTCGTCGCGCGGCACGAACAACGGCGCCTCGCGCGGTATTCGCAACCCGGGCAACGCCGACATGTGCTTGCCCGTGTGCAGCGTTAGGCTGTCGTAGCTATTCGCCCAACTGTGCGCCACTCCGTCGCCGCGCTCGAGCACCACGTGCTTCACCCCGCGCACTGTGAGCTCGCGTGACGTCGCCAAGCCAGCCGGCCCCGCACCGACAACGACAACAGGGAACCGCTCGTCCATGATCCTCGCGCCTTATGAGTGCATCATGCGCTTGGAGAGCCCGGCGCGTACGCATTTCAAGTTCGCACGGTTGGATTCGCTCATGATTCGCGTCATTCGCGTCCCGACAGCTCTGGGCTCCCCTCCAGCACTTCCGTCAGCCCCTCACCAACATTCCCGTGAACACATACTGCTGCAACAAGACTAACAGGCCGACGAGCGTCGCCAGCGCGAGGCTGTGAAAGAACACATAACGCAGGATCCGCCATTCCTGGCCGAAATAGCGCGTCGCTGTACTCGCGACGACGATGCTCTGGGCGTCGATCATCTTTCCCATCACTCCGCCCGAGCTGTTCGCCGCCGACATCAGGATCGGGCTCAAGCCGAGTCGCTGGGCGGTGACCTTTTGCAAGCTACCGAACAGCACGTTCGACGCCGTGTCGGATCCCGTGAGCGCGACGCCTAACCAGCCGAGCAGCGTGCCGAAGAATGGGTAGAGAACGCCGGCGTGCGCGAAGGCAAGTCCGAGGATCGCGTCCTCGCCCGAATAGCGCGTCGTGTATCCGAGCGCGAGCATCGCCGAGATCGTGAGAAGTGAGTGCCTAACGACCCACAAGGTTCGACCGTAATGGCGCAGCAGCTCACCAGGGCGGTACCGGAGCGCGAAGCCCGAAATAATCGCTGCAATCAGAATCGCCGTACCGCTCGCCGAGAGCCAGTTGAAGGTGAACACGGCCGGCTCGGCGGTCGGTTTGAGGACGACGGGCGGCATTCGCATCACCATCTTGTCCAAACCGGGAATCGCAATCTTGGGCGCCGAGATCGCGTCGAGCCACGCTTTGACGTTAGGCAGGCCCCAGACGAATACGATCACCGACAGCAGAATCCAGGGCAGCCAGGGCGACACGCGCAGCGTCGACGCCGCGGCGGGCGGCGCGTTGTCGCGGCGCGCTGGACCTGAGAGTGCGCTGAAGCCGCTGACAGGCGCTGATACCGCTGATGAAACAGCGCCACTTCCTTGGGTGCTGCCGCTTTGAGCAGCAAATTGCCGCGTTGGCTGTATCAGTGGTTTCAGCGCCGTGTCAGCGGCTTCAGCGGCCACACGATGCTGAACGCCGTGCGACGGAGACCACACTTTCAGGAAGCCCGTGAGGCAGACCATCGAGCAGATCGCGGCGATGATGTCGACGAGCCAGGGTCCGTGAAAGTTCGAGACGAGAAACTGCGGGACGGCGAACGCCACACCAGCCACGAGAAGCGCTGGCCAGATCTCGAGTGTGCGCCGAAAGCCCACGTACGCGCAGATCAGCCAGAAGGGCACGATGAGCGAGAAGATCGGCAGTTGCCGGCCGACCATGGCGCTGAGGACGCGCGCGTCGATCGAGGTCACGCCCGCGAGTGCGATGATCGGCGTACCGAGTGCCCCGAATGCCACGGGTGCGGTGTTCGCGATGAGCGAGAGGGCCGAGGCCTCGAGCGCGGGAAATCCGAGGCCGATGAGAATGGCTCCAGTGACGGCCACGGGCGTCCCGAATCCCGCCGCACCCTCGAAGAATGCCCCGAAGCAGAACGCGATGAGTAAAAGCTGAAGTCTTCGGTCACCCGTTATTGCGACGACGCGGGCCTTCAACGGCTCGAACAGCTCGCGCTCGTTAGCAAGGTTGTACAAGAAAATGACGTTGAGGATGATCCAGCCGATGGGCAGAAACCCGTAGGCGGCCCCGAGGAGCGCGGCTTTCGCGGCCATTGGCGCCGGCATCCCGATCGGCCCGATGGCTACGACGAGCGCCATACCTAACGCCAGCAGCGCCGCCACATGCGCGCGAATCTTGCGCGCCGCGAGAAGACCCAGCAGAACCAACAGCGGCAACGCGGCGAGGAGCGTTGAAGCGGTGGCGCTACCTAACGGGGAGTAGTTCTGGGGCCACATGCGACGCAGAGGGTGGAGGTGTGGAGCGTAGAGCGTACTGCACTTCGCCTGATCCCGCTATGCAGCGTGGCTGCGAAACAGCGTGGGAGATGTTGAGAAGCAGGGGAGCCGGAGGCCTGATTGCCAAAATTGGAATGTGAGCACTGGGCCCCGCTATGAAGCACGTGGCCGGCATTCCAATTTTTGGCATCGGGCCGCCGGATCCCCTGCTTCTCAACATCTCTTGGCAAGGAACGCCGTCCAGCACAGGCATTCCACACTCGATTTGCACCACACCGCGCGAGCCGCTAAGAATCTCCGAATGCATTTCCGCACGCTCTGCTTGCTCTTGTGCATCTCACAAGCTGCGCTCGCCCAGCAGGATTCCGTTCGACGCCCGCGAAAGCACGTCGCGCGAGACTCGGCCGCGCGCGACACTGCTCCGGCCTGGCCGACGCCGCCTGAGCCACTGGCGGGTTCCATCATTCCATCGCATCGCATCGTTGCCTTCTACGGCAATCCACTCACGCGCCGCATGGGCATACTCGGCGAAAAGCCGGTGGACTCGATGCTGGCGCGGCTCGATCGCGAAGTCGCCGCCTGGACCGCCGCGGATACGTCGACGCCGGTGCAGCCCGCGTTGCATCTCATCGCGGTCGTCGCGCAGGGCACACCCGGCAAAGATGGCAAGTATCGGCAGCGCGCCGATTCGGGACTCATCGAACGCGTCTACGGATGGGCGCGAGGCCACGGCGCGATTCTCTTTCTCGACGTCCAGCTCGGTCGCAGTACGCTCAAAGAGGAGCTTCCCCGACTCGTGCCATTCCTCCGGCGGCCCGATGTCCACCTCGGGCTGGATCCCGAGTTCGCGGCGGGCGAGAAAGGCATTCCCGGCACTCGTATCGGAACGCTCGACGCGCGCGACGTGAACGAAGCGATCGACCTACTCGCCAATCTCGTGACGACAGATTCGCTGCCACCGAAGATTCTCGTCGTCCATCGCTTCACGCGCGACATGCTCACGCACTACGATCGCATTCGACTCGACCCGCGTGTTCAGGTCGTGATCAACATGGACGGATGGGGACCGCCCTGGATGAAACGCGAGTCGTACCGTCGCTACGTCGCGCGATACCCGGTGGAGTACACGGGATTCAAGCTCTTCTATCACAATGATACGAAGGCCGGCGACCGATTGATGACTCCCACGCAGGTGCTCGCGCTGCTGCCGCGGCCCATCTACATCCAGTATCAATGACAGATACGATCTCGCGCGAAGAGCTCAATGCGAAAATTCAGCGCGCCGATCAGTTCCATCTGTTCGAGGTGCTGCCGAGGATGTATTGGCGCAAGCATCATCTGCCCGGCGCACGTTCCCTTCCCCTCGACGAAGTCGAGAAGACGATTCCGACGCTCGTCCCCGACAAGCACGCCGAGATTGTCCTCTATTGCTGGAATTTCACGTGACCGACATCAAGTCGAGCCGCCCGTGCTCTGGCGGCCATGGGTTACGATCACGTGCGCGACTATGCGGAGGGAAAGGAAGACTGGATCCGCGCCGGCCTGCCGCTGACGAAAGACTGACGCTTTTCGTCACACCACGTTTGTGGGAAGCCATTTTGTCGCCGCAGTGAAACCCGCTTACCCGTCATGAAACGGCGTGGCTTGAATCGTCTGAATAGCATCGACGCGGGCTACCCTAAGTGAGGTCTGGATGCTGCCCCGTATCGTGGTTGTTGGGCGAAAGGACGACGCGCTCGGTCGCGCGGTGACGGCGCGCTCGAGCGAGCCGGGCTTCGTATTGGAGTTTCATCCCGGTGGAGAATCGCTCGTCGACCACCTGCGAGATGAATGTCCCTCGCTCGTCGTGATTGGGTTGCGCGGGCATCGTGGTACCGCCGTTGGCGCGCTCATTCGTCGCATCAAGTCCTGGTGCCCGCAGCTGCCGATCGTCGTCGCCTGTCTCGACGACAGCGCGCCGGGACGGGAGGTGCTGCACGCCGCGCGCGCGGGCGCCGAGCATTTTGCATTCAGACACAGCGACGACTTCCCAACGGTATTGCGTTCGCTCGTCGGAATTAGACCCGAATCTCCAGAGAGCGCCGACGATATCGACGACATCGGCCGCGCGCGGGCTCGGGCCGAACAGCGGCGTGCCCCCCGCCGCAATCGTTATGCGGAGCGCGCACCCTCGGCGGTGCTGGGGATGCTACCGGCGTCGGTCTCACCGCTGCTCCGTCGA
>DATEGN010000386.1:0-3243 GCA_035280125.1 Gemmatimonadaceae bacterium
AGCCCCGTGGTTACCCACGGGGCTCGAGAGGTCGGAACGAAGAAGGGTTTTGCGAAGCCCAGCCGAATGTATGAGGTCCTCACCACACCTTCCGTCGTCCCCCGCACTGGGGGCATGACGTCAGCATAGATTATCGAACCCACCTCAGTGGACTTGTTGGCTCGAAAACGATGGTTCTCCGCCCCGAAATCTCCTATCCCAAAAGATCGTCGCGCAATTTACGAGCGACAAATGAGGAATGCAATCAATGGACATCGGCATCATCGCGGCAATCGCACTGCTGGTGATCTGGGCAATCGGTACGCTGCTCGACGGTCCAGGCTGGATTCACCTGCTCCTGACAATCGGCGTCTCGATGCTCATCTGGCGTATCGTCGTGCGCGGTGATCGCGCGCACCCGACGCCCAAGAAATGATACACCGCTTTGATCACGCGAGCATGACGATCCAGAGAATTCCCCATAACATTGTCGCGATCGTCGCTGGCACACCGACCTTGAGATAATCCACGAAGCCGATGTGCTCTCCGCGCGCGCTGGCACGCTCGGCGACGATGAGATTGGCCATCGAACCGATCAACGTGAGGTTGCCGGCGAATGTCGAGCTCATCGCCATCACGACCCACACGAACTCGGGATGAGCCGTGCGTGGTGCGATCGGGAGCCAGAGAATCACCGCCGGAACGTTCGACACGAGATTCGAGAGCGCGAGCATCGCCGCCGCGACGACGGTCGCATCGTGAAACCGAGCGCCCGACACGTGGGCCGCGCTCGCCGACGTCAGATCCTGCACCAGCGGGACATCTCGCACGCCGCGCATGACGACGAATAACGCCGCGAAGAACATGAGCAGCTCCCACTCGACGTTCGCGAAGGCCTGCGTCGGGTCTCGCCGCGCGACGGCAATGAGCAGCGCCGCCGCAGAAATGGCGACGAGTGGCATCGACAACCCCGCGAGCCATCCGATGAGCGCGCCACAAAACAACACGAGCGCCTTCGTCACCAGCACCCGATCGAAAGGATGCTCGATCGGTAGCGAGTCCACTGGCGTTAGGCGGCGTACCCGCGCGGAAAGATCCTGCCGATGTACGAACGCCAGCGCGGCAAAGACGATCACGAGTCCGCCGATCGACGGCAATGCAAGCAATCCCACGAAGCGAGCAAAGGGAATTCCGCTCGAGACGCCGATGAGCATGTTCTGCGGATTCCCCGTCGGCGTCATCGCGCTTCCGACATTCGATCCCAACGCGATGCCGAGCAGGTACGGCAGCGGGCGAAGGCCGAGTGGTCGCACTACCGCGAGCACGAGCGGCGGAAGAACGAGACAGATGGTGTCGTTGACGAAGAACGCGGATAGAATCCCGCTGACGCCGATCACCACGGCAAGCAACGAAGCCGGCGCGTGCGCGAACCTCACGATGCGTGCCGCAATCCACTCGAAGAAGCCGCCGATCTCGAGATACGCGGTGAGAAGAAGCACGCCAAGGAGAAAGACAATGACGTTCATGTCGATCGCCGCGTACGCGTCGTCGAGCGCGAGACCGCCGATGCTCACCATTGCGACGGCGCCGAGAAGCGAAGCGGCCGGTCGCGTCAGCCGCAGCCAGGGCAAGCCCTGCGCGGCGATGAGCAGATACGTAACGAGCAGGATGATGAGACGAATCGTTGGCACGTTCAGAGCGAAAGGGTTCGTGGCCGAGCAGCCTCCCCGCAAAGCCCGAGAAAGATGACGACGACACAGCCCCTCGCATCACCCTCACCGGCGATCCAGCGCGTCGTTCGCCTCCGCCTCTGGCTCGGTGGCGCATGTGCGATTCTCGCATGGCTCGCGTTCGGGGCGCTGACCGGCGTCGGGAAAACGCCTTCGCTCCTCTATCCGATCACCGTGCTCGTCGCGCTGATTGGAGCACTGCTGGCGTTGACGCCCGCGAGGGTCCTCTTGTGGTTCACAACGGCGCTCGCGGTTGGCGTCTTCTGCGTCATCGCGATCACGCCGTTCACCACGGCGCTGTTGCCGACGGAGAAGCTCGTTCGCAACGACGCCTTGCCGGCGCAGGCACTCGACGCCGTCATCGTGCTCTCGGAAGGCATCACGCCCGACTCACTCTTAGGACCTGGAGCGCTCGATCGATTGCTCAGCGGGCTTGCGCTCATGCGGGACAGCGTTGCGCCGGTGCTAGTCGTCACGCAACCCCGGGTGGCGAGCACGGGCGCGACCGCTGCGCCGGATCAAGCACGACTGCGCGCGCTCGTCTCGCGGTCGTTCCCGACGTTGACGGTCGATTCAGTGCACACGACGCGCGACGAAGCAGTGGGCGCTTGGCGAATGCTTCGACCGCGAGGCGCAACACGAGTCGCTGTCGTGACGTCACCACTGCACACCTCGCGCGCGTGCGCGACCTTCGAGCACGTTGGCTTCGCCGTCACCTGTGTGTCGGCGATTTCACGCGCATACTCGGTGAAGCACGCCGACTCGGGACAGGAACGTCTCGCCCTCTTTCACGCCTGGTTGTACGAGCGCGCTGCGTGGATCGAGTATCGTTGGCGAGGGTGGGTGACTCGTTAGGGTGTCGTCGGCGCACCAGGATGCGCGCGGTGATGACGACGCCGGCGACGACGGCGCAGGCGATGTCGCGCCCAGCGCTTGATCCCTGGCCACGTCACGGCAACGAGAAGGACGACCAGCGCGAGCGGAACCGCGACGCCAGCAACGTCGAGCACGTCGCGAAACGTGTCGTCAGGTGACGCCTGATCGAACGTCTGTGGCTCTTGAACGACGGCGACGAGCACCATATCTCCGGCGCTGCTCCCCTGCTCCCCGTACCCTTTCTCGAAGCTCTCCGCCCGGACGGCTGGAGTCAATCACGTCATAGTCATTAGTCTTCGCTAAGATGATCGCTCACGGCAAAGTCATCGGCACATCCTTGGTGACGTGGCTCACGAGATGCGCAGTCCGTCAACCGTCCCCACCGTCCCCTCGCCGGGAGTTCCAGATGTATAGAATGCTCATCGTGACCACGGTCGTGCTCGTTACCGGCTGTCTCTCGTCCCCGGTTGTCGCGCCCGCCCCGATCGCCTTTCACGCGTCGCAGCAGCCATCGCAGGCCACGCAGGTCGCGGCGCTCGCGCTCGCCAATGCGGGCTTTCGCGTGAATCAAAGCGACTCCGTTGGTACGGCGCTCATTGCCAACCGCTGGGCAACCCACAACGGCAATGAGGACTATATCCGATGCCTCTATCCCAGG
>DATEGN010000387.1:0-4910 GCA_035280125.1 Gemmatimonadaceae bacterium
TAGGGGCTAGGGCGAGGCGCAGCGATCTAGCCTCAGGCCCTAGCACCTAGCCCCTAGTCCCTAACCCCTAGACTAGCCCCTTACTCTCGCCGCTTCCGCCGATCGCCCCACCAGATGGCGATCACCATCCAGACGCTCACCGCTCCGGCGACGATAAACCCCCATGTCCCGAGCGTTTTTCGGGTGGTGATCACCATGGCGCTCGCGATGATGATCGCGGCGAGCACGAGGCCCGAGAAGACACGGTTCGCCACCTTCTGGAGCCCATCGAGGAGAATTTTGAGCTGCGGAACCTCGACGCGCGTCTCGAACTCGCCCGACGCCAGGCGCTGCGTGACCAGGTCGAGGCGGTGCGGCAGGGCTGTGAGCAGATCGCCGCCCTGCATGATGAGCTGCATGAGCTTGCGCGGATTCAGCTCGCGACGTGCCTTGTCGGCCGCGATCTGGTTGCCGTATTCGCGAATCGTGCTGACCGGATTGTACGTCGGCTCCAGCGCGCGCGTCACCGCATCGAGATTGAAGAGCGCCTTGGCGAGGAGCGTGAGCTCGGCGGGAAGACGCAATCCGCGGTGAAATGAGATGTTGATCAACTCGTACAGAATCGTGCCTGCCTGCACATCGCCAACGGCGAGGTCGTAGTTCCTTGCGACCAGCGCCGCGATTTCGCGGATGTAGCTCGTGCGATCGAACTCGGGCAGCGCGTCGCCGATCTCGGCCAGGGTTGCCGCGACACCGTCGGCGCGATTGTCGGAGAGGTCCATCAACAACCGAATGATCTGATCGCGCAGGGAATTCGAGAGTCGCGCCGTCATCCCGAAGTCGATGAGCGAGAGCCGAACGTCGATGTCCTCCGGTTCACGAGCGGCGTGTTTCTGCGCCTGCGCTTCCATGCGCGCGAGCGGCGTGACGGCGGGCCGCGCGACGCGACGGCGGTCCATCGCCTTCGCTTCGGACGGCGTGAGCGGATTGTCCTCGTCGGCGAGCACCACGAAGACATTTCCGGGATGTGGATCGGCGTGGAAGTGGCCGTCGATCGTGATCTGCTTGAGGTAGGCGCGTGTCAGCTCGTCGGCCACCGGATGGAAATCGTGCTCGATGCGAGTCAGTGGTGAGATATCGCTAATCTTCGAGCCGTGGATGCGCTCAGTCGTCAACACCCTGTGCGTCGTGTAGCCCTCGACCACGCGCGGGATGAGAATTCGTGGAAACTCGGCAAGCGATCGGCGGAACGCGGCGGCGTTCCGTGCCTCGATGCGATAATCCAGCTCGTCGGCCAACGCCCGCTCGAGCTGTTTGATGATGCCCAGCATGTCGATGCGCAGACCGGCGTCGGTGTGCGCGGTGAGAAACGCGGCGAGCTCGCGGAAATACTCGATGTCTTCGGCGAGCTGCTCTCGAATGTTCGGACGTTGCACCTTGACGACGACATGGCGTCCATCGCGCAGGATCGCGCCGTGCACCTGGCCCAGGCTCGCTGTCCCGATCGGCTCGTCCTCGAACTCCTCGAACAACTTGCTGATTCGCGCGCCCAACTCCGTCTCGATCGTGGCACGGACCTCCTCGGTCGGGATCGGTCCGACGTCATCCTGCAGCTTCTCGAGCTCCTCGATGTACGTCTCGGGCAGCAGGTCTGGACGAGTGGAGAGTACCTGACCGAGCTTGACGTAGGCGGGTCCGAGCTCGACCAGTCGCTTCCGGAAGGCCCTGGCCTTTTCGGGAGAAGGTGCGCCGTCCGACTCGGCACTCTCGATGTCCGGAGCGATCCCGTTCAGCCCTTGCTGCTTCGCGAAATCGGCGAGCCCATACCGCGTGAAGAGGCCCACCGTCGCAGCGAGCTTCGGCAGATACTTCGGTTCGAGGATCATCGAAGCGTCCCGAAGCAGGGACTATGCCTCGGCGTGGCGCGTGGCGCGTGGTTCGTGGAGCGTAGCGCGTGAAGCGTGGCGCGTGTAGCGTATTCGGACGCACGAACCACAGACGACGAACCACGAACCACGCCTCACGCGCCACGCGATGTCCGGTCCCGTAAACATCACGCACGTTCCGAAACCTTGGGGTCACGAGACCATCTGGGCGCGCACCGATGCATATGTCGGCAAGATTCTCCATATCAACGCTGGTCATGCGCTCTCGGTGCAGTACCATAACGTGAAAGACGAGACGGTCTATCTCCTGGCGGGAAAGATCATCTATCGCGTTTGGCAGAGTGGCGCGGAGGGACAGCCGACGGACATCGGCCTGCAGATCGGGCACGCGTACCGCATAACGCCGCACACAATCCATCAGATGGAAGCAGTAACTGACTGCGACATCCTGGAGGTCTCGACGCCGCATCTCGACGACGTCGTAAGGCTCACGGATCGCTATGGACGGGAGGGAACCAGCGCACCATGAAGGTGATCATTCCGTTAGCAGGCAAGGGAACACGGCTCCGCCCTCATACTCACATCACGCCGAAGCCGATGCTCAAGATCGCCGGCAAGCCGGTGATCGATTACGTGATGGAAGACCTCCAAGCGCTGGGCAACGTTGACCAGGTGATTTACATAACTGGCCATCTGAAAGAAAAAGTCGAGGAGTACGCACGGGCGAAATATCCATTTCCCAGCGTCTTCGTCGAGCAAAAGCAACAGCGCGGCACGGCAGACGCTGTGGCGCTCGCGCGTCCGCACATCGACGAGCCCGTGATGATCATTTTCGTCGACACGATCTTCGACGCCGATTTTTCCGTCGTGAAGCGGACAGACGCCGACGGCATTATTTGGGTCAAGGAGGTCGAGGACTATCAGCGATTCGGTGTCGTCGTCAGCGATGCAAAGGGCAACATGACGAAGATTGTCGAAAAGCCGTCGACGCCGATCTCCAAGCGCGCCAACATCGGTCTGTACTACATCAAGAACTGGAAGCTCATGCTCGAGGGTATCGATTGGGTCCTGAAACAGCCCCCGAACAAAGGTGAGTATTATCTCACGGATGCGTTTCAGTACATGATCGAGAAGGGCGCGAAGATCAAAGTCATCGACGTGGAAGGCTGGTACGACGCGGGCAAGCTCGACACCCTGCTCGACACGAATCGCACGATTCTCGAGAAGCGCAAAGCCGCGCGTCGTCCAACGTCGGTTCCAAAAGGCGTGACGTTGGTCGATCCCGTGTATATCGAGGATAACGTAACGCTGAAGTCGTCTAAAATTGGTCCGAACGTCTCGGTCAGTGCGGGAAGCACGATCGAGGACTCGGAGCTCAGCGACACGATCGTCGGCTCGAGATCACGCGTGCGTCGTTCGACACTCAAGAACTCGATGGTTGGTGACGAAGCAATCGTCGAAGGAATCAATGGAGAGATGACTATCTCCGATCACTCAGAAGTGCGAGGCCGGGGCTGATCGTCGTCGATGCGTTCACGAAGCTGTACGGAGATCTGGTCGCCGTCCAAGATCTCTCGTTCAGCGTCGCGCCCGGCGAAGTGCTCGGTCTCGTTGGACCGAACGGCGCGGGGAAAACGACCACGCTTCGCGCGATCGCCGGCGTAATAGCGCCGACTCGCGGTAATATCTCGATCGCAAGCTTTTCGCTGGCCGCCCAGCCTGTTGAGGCGAAGCGGCGACTCGCCTTTATTCCTGACGAGCCGCAGCTCTTCGAATACCTGACGGTAGAAGAGCATCTGCGGTTCGTCGGTCGCATGTACGGTGTCGCCGACGCGCCGGCTCGGATCGCGCCACTGCTCGAGGAGCTCGAGCTCTTGGATAAGAGTCGTTCACTGCCAACCGAGCTCTCCCGGGGAATGAAGCAGAAGCTCGCGATTGCGTGCGGGCTGTTGCACGATCCCGCCGCTCTCGTTCTCGACGAGCCGCTCACCGGTCTCGATCCGGCAGGCATGCGCCGCATGCGCGAGACTATCGCGGCGCGGGCGCGTGCCGGTGCCGCGGTGATTCTCAGCTCGCACCTCCTGCATCTCGTCGAAGAGCTCTGC
Source organism: Gemmatimonadaceae bacterium (assembly GCA_035280125.1). Taxonomy (GTDB): domain Bacteria; phylum Gemmatimonadota; class Gemmatimonadetes; order Gemmatimonadales; family Gemmatimonadaceae; genus AG2. The sequence continues at coordinate 3,971 of DATEGN010000387.1, forward strand.
ACGAAGCTGCTCGTGATTCATCACGGCCGCACGATCGCGTACGGTGCTTTCGATGCGATCGTCGCCGAGCGGCCGCAGCTCGCGGGTCTTGGACTCGAGGACGTTTTCCTGGCCCTGACGAGCGAGCCATCATGATCGCCGTGGAGTGATCGTGTTCGACGCGCTCTTCTACCTCACGCGCGTCAGCATTCGGAACCGTTTTGCACTGCAGGTGCGGCGGGTCCGGCAGCCTCGTTATGCTCTGGCCCTCATCCTTGGCGCGGCCTACTTCTGGCTCATCCTCCTGCGGCCGAGTGTGCAGCCGAGCCGCGCGCCAACGTCGCTCTGGAACAACTTCGAGACGGTCGCTGCCCTCGGCGTGCTCTTGCTGATGATTGGCGCGTGGGTCTTCTCCGGCGAACGCATGTCGCTCGCCTTCAGCGCCGCCGAGCTGCAATTCCTCTTTCCCGCGCCGGTTTCGCGCCGCGGCCTCGTGCTCTACAAGCTCTTTCGCACGCAGCTCGTCATTCTCTTCAACGCCATCATCTGGGTCTTCGTGCTGCGTCGCTCCGGCTCGGTCCTGGCGGCGCCGCTCAGATTCGTCGGTACGTGGATCCTGTTCACGAACCTGAGTTTGCATCGGCTTGGTGCTGCCCTCGTGCGCACGTCGCTCGTGGAGCACCGACGAGCGGGCATCCGCCGAAACCTCCCTACAATCGTGCTCGGCGCCGCGGGAATCGTCGCTATCGGGCTCATTCTGCGAGACGCCATTCCCGTAATCCGTGCCGCCAAGGCAGCAAAGGCGGTCGCGAATGGAATCGAATACGCGGCCAATCTACCGGCGGCGCGTGCGCTGCTCTTCTGGCCGCGGCTCATCGTTGCACCCTCATTCGCGCAGACGAGCGCCGAGTGGCTGCGTGCTACGGGAGCCGCCCTGGTAATTCTCCTCGTGCAGCTATTC
>DATEGN010000388.1:0-2630 GCA_035280125.1 Gemmatimonadaceae bacterium
TAGAGATTCTCGACTGCATCGTAGACTTCGCGATCCTCAAGCTCGCTGAGGTGATAGCCGTCCTCTCCTTCGAGGAGGACGCGAACGAAGCCGTGAAGGAAGTGCAGGTGCTCGGGCGTGGGATCGAGGCAGAACGGATTGATACTCACGTTCTGCTGACGCAGGCCGAGCTCCACGTACCCTCCATGAAGAAGTGTCGCCAGCTTGCGGTAGCTGTGGCCAAGATCCAGTACCACGCAGAACGGGTCGTACTGCTGCGCGTTCGTCACAAGGAAGTTCAAGAGGAAGCTCTTCCCGCTCCCGGTGGCACCCAAGGCAAGGGTGTGCCCGACGTCCTCGACGTGCAGGTGATAGGCGAACGGTGTCTGATGCGGCGTCTCGAACGTTGCCAATGGCGCCTTCAGCAGCTTTGAACCGGCCTGTCCCTGATCGACGCTGAAAAGAAAACTGAGATCTGCGGCGTGCGTTTCAAGCAGAGCCAGACGGCGAAGATTGTGAGCACCATTGCCCGGTACGATGCTCAGCCAGGCGTTGAGCAGGTTGTACGTCTCCTCGAAGAGGCTGCCGTCATGGACGGCCATCGCCTTCATCGCCTCGGCCGTCTGATGCTGGAGCGCGCGGGCGTCGGTGCCGTGCAGCACCAGGGCGAGCGAGCACTGGCCGAAGAAGTGACCGTTGACCTCCAGCTCCGTCAGGGCGTCGCCCAACTGCCTCACCGTGGTGCTCGCCGAGTCGTCGACCAGCATTTCCTCGGGCCGCGTCTCCGGCGACACGTAGTTCACGATCGAGACTCGCTTGTTGAAGAAGTGGCGACGGCGGCTCTGCACGTCGCGCCGCATGCGGTCGCTCGGGATCCGCTGCCACTCGAGACAGGCGATGAACTCCCCGGGAATCTCGTAGAGGTCCTGCAGCAGGAACGCGAACGTCTGACTCGGCGGCTCCTTCATCGAGAGCACTTTGACGATGCGGTCACCGACGACGAGATGATCGCGGTGGCAGTCGACGGCCGAATCCGACACGAAGTAGTCCAGGTGCGTGTCGTACGCGAGCCGCGCCGAGTCGACGACAGCCGGGGAGTAGTTCAAGAGCTCGCGTAGGAATCGGAACGCGTCTGCCTTCTCGAGCCGCGCGGGACCGAACTCCCCGATTTGGACCTCGAACGCATGCGCCTTGTGATGGAGCGTCCCGATGGCTCTATCGAGCTCTGATTCGAGAAGCTGGAGTGTCTGGTCCGTCGAGAGCCAGGCGCGGAGTGCCTCCCGCGGCGCCTGCCAGAACTGGCGCAATTCCGTCCGTCGTCTGACGACATGCGGTGCTTCGTAGAGCAGCACGATGTACAGGGACAAGTCGTACAGGTCCTGTCGCCGGCCATTCAGGTAAGTCGCTCGACGCTGAATCGCCTCGTTTGCGACCGGCGCATCGCATTGCGCGGCGACGAACGGGCTGACCGTGCGTTTGAGCAGGTACTGGTAGACGCGGCAGTGCTCATCGAGCAGTCGAAGCGCCGCCTCAAAGCGATGCACGAGCGCTTGTCGCTGCGGATGCGACAGGCCTTCGTAGTCGACGCCGCGAAGGCGATAGACGACGCCGACGTGACCGGCCTTCGTCAGGAACGTTGAGTCGTCGACGAACCCCCACAGCGCCAGGAGGTTATTGACGCTTCCTGCGTCTCGGTAGTCGCGGAGGATGCGCCCAACGCTCACCACGGCGCCACCTCCACGTCCACACGATCGTGCTTTCCGGGGTCGTATCGTCTCCGCGCCTTCGACGAAGCGAGTAGAATCCGGAGCATCTCCGGGTCGCGAGCCGTCGCCCATAGGGCAAACCCGTACAACCCGCCGGCCATCAGCAGGCCGGCGAGGAACGAGTAGAACAGGTTGAACGTCGCCGCCCCGAGCAGCAGTGACAGGAAGAACAGACGCCTGTCCACGCCCCAGATCGTCAGGGGACGATGCAGCGCCTTGTACACGGGCCGGTACGTCGGGCGATCAGGCATGCCCGCACCTCCGCAAACCTTACGGACGTTTCAGAACAACCAGACGAGGAACTGCGCCGCGAAGAGCGCGAGTCCGCCGCCGAACACGATGCCGGAGATCTGGCGTTTCGCGCCGCCCTCTCCGAACATGAACATCAGTCCACCGATGACGATGGCCACGAGCGCGAGCGAGCGCGCCAAGGGGCCAGTGAACGTGCGTTCGAGATTGCTCGCGGCGCGCTCCCAAGGAGACTGGGCGAATGCCAGTGTGGGCAGGAGAAGGAGAGCCGTGAACACCATCGCACTCACGCGTCGAATCACTCTGACTACGTGGTCGCAGGGCATCGAGAACCTCCCGCGCTGGTGTCGTCGGAACTAGAATTGATCTAGCAGTACGAGCTTACGCATGTCAACAACAAAAGCCAGCTCCCCGGCAGGCGGACATGTTTCGTCGGAACTTGCGGCGTGTCTGGGCGTCAGACGAACGATGACGCTGCGGCGCATCATGCGACAGACGGGACTTCCGCCGGAGGTCCTACTTGATCTCGCGTTGGAGATGCTCGACATCGCGAGTCGAAAACTCTCGCCATCGCCAATAAAAAGGCAGGCTGTCGGCCTCGGTACTGCGCGCTGGCGCAACGTCGGTCCAGAGGAA
>DATEGN010000389.1:0-7318 GCA_035280125.1 Gemmatimonadaceae bacterium
CACCGGAGGTCACCGAGGCGGCGATGGCGACGCTGGGCGGCGCGGTCGCGGTGTCGCGTCAGCTGCCTGACGAGGTCGGCGCCGCACTGCTGACAGCCGCGGACGATGCATTCCTCCGCGGTCTCGTGTTGTGTTCGGCAATAAGCGGGACCGGATCGCTCGTCCTCGCCGCTTTTGCCGCGACGAGGTTCCGCGGCGTCGGCGTCGCGCCTCAGCGCACGGGCGAGCACGAAGTGGGCGCTGTCGCGTAGCAGAGCGAACCGATCGACGGGTGCGTCCGTCGCGGTGACCGAGGAGAAAAGTTCTGCTAGTGGAATGATTCGATCTGCTCCCGATAGACACGTTCCCGCGAGCGGTGGACACCGCGCGCACAGGGGAAAGGTTGTCGTCGTCATCGGAGAGAAGGGAGGAGTAAGCGGATGGGATATATCGGTCAGCGGTGAGAGGTGAACAGTGAGGGGAAAGATTGTACTCGTGATCGGAGTGAAGGGAGGAATGACTGGAGCACTTGTCCCCCTTCCGGCGCCGACGGTGAAATCGTCGATGCGATTTGTTCGGCGACCGATCGCGATGGAAAGATCACGGGAATAACGTGACCCGGTCATGGATCGAGCGGCCTTGTCGTCGATGCATTGTGTTCCGCGAGCGATCGCGAGCGATTGATCAGCGCAGCAAAACGACCAGCGTGCGGACAAAAATGTTCTGCGACGGGAACGAGTGTACCGACGAGAGGATCGGTCTGCCCGATTAGCGGAATCCGCGGAGCAGTCGTCGGTCGCGCCGTACCGGTCCCGCACGGCGCGGCACAATCAGCGGATCATGTGCATCGGTGACCGATCGAGATGAACTTGGACGCGGAGCTCGCGAAGCTACGACCGGATGAAAGTTTCTTGCGAGCGGAACGCGCGCATCTGCCACTGGATCACGCTCCCGAGCGAGCGGATCACGCGGCCGAGCCAGCGGACCGAGCGCTCTCGTTAGCGGAATGGGCGCACCAGGAAGGGGGAAAAAAAATTCCGTCGACGGACGGAGGCGAACTGTCAGCGGAACGCGCGCACCAGGAAGGGGAAAACATTTTCCGTCGACGGACCGAGGCGACGTGTCAGCGGAGCGAATTTTTCGGCGAGTGACCGAAGGTCTCGTACGTCGCGAACGGATCGGACACACGGCAACCTCAAGCCGAACGAACGATTGTCGCGCGACGGCCGCTGAGAGATGAAACACGGCCTTCCGATGCCGCGGGCCGAGCACAGATGTGCGATTGGTCGGCAATGCCCTCCGAGACGGCCTGATGCGCAACTCATGTTTCCCGATGGGGTAGTAAGCGCGGAGGCAATTGGCCATGAGACCAACAGCGGCAATCCGTGGTGGTCTCGTCGCGCTCGCTTTGGCTGTTAGCGGATCCAGACTCAACGCCGAGCCGATCCCGACGAGTCCGCCGACCATCGACGTCACCGAACAAGAGGTGGATGCGTCGAATCAAAAGATTTGGGCGGTCTACAACGCGCTTGTCGCGATGTGGAGCGCCGACTTCAAACAGGTCGGCGAGAAATTCTCGCCGCCCGGCGTTGCGCGGTATCGCATGCGTATCCGTACGCCATGCGGCTATCTCATGCCTGAAAACGCGGAGTACTGCGCCGCGAACAACACGATCTACTTCGATGACGTCTTTGTCGCCGCGCAGGTGAAGGATGCCGCGCAGGCACTCGGCACCGATGGTGACATGGCGGGACTTGGCATCATCGCGCACGAAATGGGGCATGCGGTCGCGATGCAGCTCGGCCACGCATCTCGTCAGTCGTACGAGAACGAGGCGACGGCGGACTGTCTTGCGGGTGCGTTCACGCTGCATGCGAAGGGCGACGGCTCACTGGAGCAGGGCGACGTCGAGGAAGCGGAGTTCGGGTTGTCGAGCGCTGGCGACCCGACGCCTCGCCTCACGGGCAATGGGCGCGTCGATCAACGAACCCTCGCGCGCATGGAACGCGTGGGCCACGGCAATAGCGAGCAACGTGTTCAGAACTTTAGAAACGGCCTGCAGTCCGGCGCCGGGGCCTGTCTCGAGGAGTTCCGCGGATTGCGCACCTAGTCATCCCTCGCTGCGCTCGGGATGACAGGAGGGGGAAGCAGATCCCCGCTTCGCTCGGGATGACGGACGCGCGTAGATTTCAAACATGATCCGACTCGCGGAGCCCAACGACGCTGCCGCTATCGCCGATATCTATCGGCCCGCGGTCACCGAGCGCGCGACGTCGTTCGAGCTCGATCCGCCCGACGCGGCGAACATGGCTGCACGGATCTCCAAGACACTCGTGAAGTTTCCGTGGCTCGTTGCCGAGGATGAGGGGCGCGTCATTGGGTATGCCTACGCGGGCGCGCACCGAACGCGCGCGGCCTACCAGTGGTCCGTCGAGGTCTCGGCATACGTCGCGGAAAATGTGTATCGGCGTGGTGTCGGGCGTTCACTGTACGAAGCAGTTTTTCGCGTGCTCGTGCTGCAAGGTTATCGAAACGCCTACGCCGGAATCACGCTGCCCAACGCCGCGAGTGAAGGTTTTCATCGGAGCGTTGGATTCACGCCTGTCGGCGTGTTTCGCGCCATTGGTTTCAAGTTCGGCAAATGGCACGACGTCGAGTGGCTCGAGCGCGCGCTCGTTCTGCCAGACGATGCGGCACCGGCCCCGCCAATTCCGATGGCGCTGCTCGCGACATCGCCGCTGCTCGACGCGGCCATTCGCGATGAGCCGACGCCACGCTTTCGGCAAGCGAGACCGGCCGACGTCCCGGCGATCCGAGAGCTGATCGATGCCTCTGTTCGCGGTCTGAGCGAGCCGTTTTACACTCGTCAGCAGATCGACAGCGCGCTTCGCCACCTCTTCGGGCCAGACAGTCAATTGATCGCCGACGGCACCTACTACGTCGCGGACGTCGATGGTGAGGTGATTGCGTGCGGCGGCTGGAGCAGGCGACAAACCCTCCATGGCGGTGATCAGGCGAAGCACGGTGACGATCCGCTCATCGATCCACGCGTCGAGCCGGCACGCATCCGCGCATTCTTCGTGCATCCGCGGTGGGCTCGACGCGGCATCGGTCGGCTGCTGTTTCACGAATGCTCAACAGCGGCACGCGCCGCGGGCTTTCATGATCTCGAGCTGACGGCAACGCTGCCCGGTGAGCCGCTCTACACGACGCTGGGCTTCACGGTCCTGGAGCGCGGCGCCGTGAAGATGCCAGACGGCGTCGAGCTCCAGACGTCGCGAATGCGACGCTCGCTCGCCGACTATTCCGCCTGAATCGCGATGACCGGGTTCACGCGGGTCGCGCGGTGCGCGGGCACCAGCGTCGCGACCAGGCGTACACCTGGCTTGCCTGGACCGCCTCCGACGAGAGGGTCACGAGGGCGGTCCCGAAACCGAATGCCGCCAATCCCTCGACACGTCGCGTGCCCCGCGCCAGGTCCATGTAGTTCGGCGCTGACATCGGCCAGGTGCCGAGCGGGCCGGAATGCGGAGAAGTCCGGTGGACGGCGACAAGACGGCCCGGATCGCGAAATGGGAGCGACTAGAAGAGCGCTCGGCTGATCGCACTGGAGACGGCGGCCGTCACACCGATGCCAAGGGCGAGACAGAGCACACCCGCGATGGTGACGGTCGGCGTTCGGAGCAGCCCGCGTGCGGCAGAACGTACGTCGGAGAGCATAGCGATGTTGGTGGGTTCTCCGTCTAGACACACGAAGGCTCGAGAGAGTTTGAGCCTGGGACGAATCGGGAGACTGGCGCGTCTTTCTGCCGAGTGTAGAATGCGCTCATCGGACCATCGCGTCAGAACGGGCGAGAAGCCGCAAAACGAGTCTTGCGTCGAGGTCGTGTCGCTATGGACGCCGTCGAATCTTCCGAACGCGTTGGCCTTGGTGCCGCGCCTGCGCCGACGCGAGCGTACGCGAGACTCAGCAGCCGCGTCAATGCGGTCCTCATCGACACGGTGATCGTCGGGTTCGGATTTGTCACGCTCATGATCGTCGCGAGCTTCTTCGAGAATGTGCGGCACTCCGGAGGGATCTTCCTCGCAATGATGTTCGGTTGGCTGCTGCTCTATGAGCCTCTTCAAGTGTGGCGCTTCGGTGCAACCATCGGTCATCGGCGAGCGAACATTCGCATCGTGAGCGACAGAACGGGCGCACCACCGTCGTTCCTCGCGTCGTGCGGTCGCTTTCTCGTCAAGTCGCTGCTCGGCTTTCCGTCATTCGTGTCGATGTCGTTCACGCGCCGACATCAGTCGATTCATGATCTGCTCACTCGCACGACCGTTCAATTGCGAGATCTCTCGATCGTGACGACCGACGATTATCTCGTCGAGCGCGTGCCCGATACCGTCGCGATCACGATTCTGCCGACGCGATCGCGGCGAATCGTCGTGATGCTGACGTACATCATTGGCGCATATTTCCTTTCCGGCGTCTTGAGTTTCGCTTTCATGAGCGAGGCGTGCCTGTCGAAGGCCCAGTGCTCGACGAGCGATCGCGCCGACTCGAAGCTTCTCGCCTATCTCCTTCTGGCCAGCATCCTTGCCATCGTGATTCAGGGCTGGCGGGGACGACTCTGGGGCGCTCGATCACACATCGAGTTGGCGCCGTTGGCGACGATAATGGATGCCGACAAGCCGCCGGGATCACATTACCCTTGACTTGCCGTCGCGAGCTGGCTTCCCGCGCGGCGCGCCGCGGGAGTCTCTGCAATGCAGGCACTTCGCACAGGTTGAGATGATACTCATGCGTCACCGCGTCGAATTCACCCCGCTGCGGCGCCAGCGTCTTTCGGAAGACCTGGCCGCGTGGCGACGACGACGGTTCGCGAGGCACTCATCCGGTTGGAGGCGAACCGCGTGATCGAGATCCACCACGGGACGGGCGTCGTCGTGAGCGCTGCCTGAGCAGCGGCGCGAGATATGGCGTCAGCACGGCGTCGAGATCGCCGCGCAGCCATCTCGCCGCGCCGCCATCGCGATAGATCGCCCACGTGAGCAGTGAGCCGCTGAGCGTCGTTTCCACGACGCGCGCGAGCGCCCGCGCATCGACGTGAGGTACGAGCTCACCGTCCCCAATCGCGTCGACGAGCAAATCCACAATCGCCGCGCGCGTCGCCTTCGCTTGCGCCAGCAGGTGTTTGCGAAAATCGGGGTCGGTGAGATCGATCTGTAGATACGCGAGGTTGCGCGCCAGGGCGGCGGGCGATGCGGCGAGGTCGCCGAGGCACTCGGCATACGCTCGCAGCACAGCGAGTGCCGAGCGATGCTTCTCGCGCAACCCGCGAATGAACGCGGCATTGCCGTCGACCGCGCCGGCTGACAATTGGAGGAGCAGCTCGCGCTTGGAGCCGAAGCGTTGAACGAGCGCGCCCGCCGTTAGGCCAGCCTCACCGGCAATCGCGGCAAGGGTGAGCTCACCGGGGCCGAGCCGCGACATCGCGCGCGCCGTGGCCGCGAAGACGTCCTCATCGCTGACTTTTCTGGGTCGAGGCACAGGCTTGACAGTTTCTAAATGGCCATATAGAATCGATTCTAAATCGTAATTTAGTATCCCGCGGTACTCGGCAGCGGAGGATCGATGCGGACCGTCACCTACGGAGCGGCGTGCAGCCTCGACGGATTCATCGCGGGCAGCGCCGGGGAGATCGACTGGCTGCACTTCAGTCGCGACGTCAACGACATCATGCGCGCCTATTGGAAGTCGGTGGACGCGATTCTCATGGGACGAAAAACGTGGGATCAGGCCGTTCGCATGGGCGGCGGGCCGATGAGCGGGAAGTCGAAGATCAGGACATACATCTTTTCGCGAACGCTGAAGTCGCTCGATGCCAAGGGAGTCGAGCTGGTTCGAGGCGACGCCGGCGCGTTCGTGACCGATTTGAAGAGTCGCGCAGGGGAGGGAATCTGCCTCATGGGCGGCGGCGACTTCGCGCGCTCCCTTTTCGCGGCGAACGTGGTCGACGAAGTCGGCATGAACGTGCATCCGGTGCTGCTCGGCGCCGGCGTGCCGATGTTTGTCGATCCCTCTCATCGTGTTGGACTCGACCTGATCACATCGCGCACGATCGAGGGCGGATGCGTGTACAGCATGTATCGCGTGAAGCCCGCCGCGTTCGCTCGAGCCTCTTAATGCGGTTGCGGGCGCGGTCTATCTTTGGGGATGCAGATCCTCGATGCGCGGCGTGTGCTCTCGGCCGACAAGCGCGGCAGCTCGTGGCCGGTGCTCGTCGAGACCGACGAGGGTTTGCGGTTCACGAAGCTCCGCGGTGCGGCGCAAGGCACGGGTGCACTCGTTGCCGAGGTGATTGTCGCCGAGCTGGCTGAGGCGTTGGGGCTGAGGGTGCCCGCCCGCGCGCTCGTTAGGTTCGCCCCGGAAGTGGAGTCTGCCGACAAAAATGATGAACTGGCCGACCTGCTCCGAGCGAGCGCTGGAATCAACCTCGGCTTCGCGTACCTCGAGGGCGCACGCAATTTCTCGCCTGAGGCCGATGTCGATCTCGTTATGTCGAACGACGCGGCGGCAATTCTCTGGCTCGACGGGTTGACGTCGAATCCAGATCGCACCTCCCGGAACCCGAATCTGCTCTGGTGGCTCGATGCGCTGTGGTTGATCGATCATGGAGCAGCCCTCGCCTTCCAGTACGGCTTACCGAACGTTGACCCAGCCACCGCGCGTCGGCCATACAGCATTCGGGAGCCTCACTTGCTCCAGTCTCGTGTTACCGATCTCGTCGACGAGGACGCCGGGTTTGCCGCGCTGATCGCGCCCGACGTCATCGAGCGCGCGATTGCGGAGATTCCGGACGAATTTCTCGTGACGCTACTGACGACGGACTCGTTGGCCGAGCGTCGAGCGGCGTACCGCGACTACCTGACACGGCGCCTGGAAGCCCCCAGGCCATTCCTCGAACCCGTTATGGTGCAGGTCACTCAGCGGCCGGGACGCGCGCGTCCGGCATGGGTCAACCGCGGACGCTGATCATGGTCAACCTGCGTGTCACGCCCGCGAAACCCGAAGACCTCGACGGGGTTCGTGCCGTTTACCCCGATGGCCGCGTTAGGCAGCGATTGGCGGTTCCGGCGAACACATCGCTCAGTGCGACGGCTCCTGATACAGCCCGATGATATTGCCGCCCGGATCGCGAAAGCGCGCCGTGATCTCTGGCGCGTCGCCACCAATGGGTTGAACGATCTCGCCGCCATTCTTCACTACGGCATCGACGGTGGACTCGACACTGTCGACCATGATATAGACCAGAAGCCCCACCTCGCGCATCGGAGGGCGGCCCTTCAC